>NZ_JAGGQX010000098.1:3946-5850 GCF_018613095.1 Bacillus sp. ISL-75 | reverse complement strand
TTTTCTTAATATAAAAATGGAAACTCCACCGGGATATTTTTCTTATAACTAACTATTGTGCTAGCGAAAGTCATATGATTTCGCTGATTCTGGTCATCAGGATTTCTCTCCTATAGACCTAATAAACATAAATAAAACGGCTAGACTCCTATAATTCATTGGAATCTAGCCGTTTTATTTTTAGGAATAAGGAAGTGCTGTAAACACTTCTCCCCGCAGCCTCTACCGTTAGGGCGGGAACTGGACCTTCTAATTAGTAACATGCTACAAGTAAATCTACAAAACTCTGAAAATCTGTTGCGGACACAATTTGTAAAACATTCCCATCTTCTGTAAAAATAGTCGCTAGTGAGTCAAATACATCATGGAATATTCTCCTATCATCTTTACTAACAGATAGAAGTAAGACTAAATTAACGGTTAAATCATCCCACACGATCCCCTTACTATTGATTAAGACAAACATTCCGGTTTTTTTTGCGTTCATTTTGATGGCGTGAGGAATAGCAATCCGGCCAAAAGCTGTTGATGACATAGCTTCACGTTCTATTACGTTCGTAAGGAAACCAGAATCGACAAACTCCTTTCGTTCCATGATTTCACACATCATGGTTAGGGTTTCCTCTTTAGTCCCAACCGAGTGAACGACTTCAAAAAGTTGGTCATCCATTATTACCTCAATATTTTTCTTGAAGGAGTCTTTCCTCTTTGTTTCTTTTAATTCACGAATTTTATTAGCCACTTTGTTTTGATCCACACTAGTAAAAAAAGGATTGATTACTACATATGGAATCTTCGGCACAGAATTAAGTTGTACGGCCGTAATGACTAAATCACAATTTAACATGTTCAAATCGCTCTCATTGGTGACAATATGTTGAATAAGAAGATCTTCACCAAACTGTTTAGTCAGTTTTTCAGTCAGTTGGACGTTGTAATTATAATAAAACGGAAAAAGGATGGAACAAGTAATTTTTGAATTGGCCTGCTTTTGCATCTCTAAGGCATAGCCTAAATGAAAGGCAACATAGGCAATCTCGTCATCATTCATCGTGAATCCCGTTTCTTCCTTAATGGTATAAGATACATGAACGGCACAGTCATAGATGGAAGGGCAATTAAGCTTGATGGTAGAAGTCAAAGGATTTTTGCTGACAAAATGATTCTCCAAACGCATGAGAAGATTTTTTATATGAAGGGTGAAGCGTACTAAAAAATCGGCATCCTCCATCACAATGTAATAATTACTTTGTAAATCTTCAAGAATCTTCCCTACTAGATTTAAGCATCGTATTCCTGCTACATCCTGCAAATCTGAAAGGTGCAGGTGCATGAAGTTGACACTTGTTCCACTACTTGAAATAAGGAGCGCCAGGTCGCGAATTTCTCCCTCCGAATACTTCACATGAAAGTGCGCTTCAAGTCTTTTAGCAATCTCATTAGCGATTTGGTATTCCTTTTCCTGATTAATTTCCCCATCCACCTGTTTTGAAAAAATAAAGCCGTTTTCCATCCGATCAATGGCGATGGCAATGTGGAGGATGATGTTGGTAAGCGAATAATCATTTGTAAAATAGTGATAAGTTGAAAAGACTTCCGCAATGACATCACGGATATAGTCAATATCATAGCCCTCAAAAGATGTCTTTAGCTTATCAATATCAAGAAAATTATCATTCGTTTCACTATAAAGAATGGAGCTCATTAATTTTCGTTTACTTTTTTCCTGTCCAACGATTTCAATAGAGTCACCGGAAATCTTTAGTTCCAAATGATGATCCGCTAATTGTTTTTTAACTTTACGTATATCGCCTTTTAAAGTGACCTCACTGATATACAATTCATCACTTAAATCGGAAATATTAAGTGGACCATCCGCATTAACAAGACTTTTTAAAAGATAG
>NZ_JAGGQX010000098.1:0-3827 GCF_018613095.1 Bacillus sp. ISL-75 | reverse complement strand
AGGATTATTGGAAAGATTCCAATATTAATTTTATAGTAGGGTTGTAGAAAAGAAAACGCTATCAATTGAATGGAGGAGTTATTTTCATGGAAAAATTAAATGTGTTACTAGTATGTGGATCTGGGGCAAGTTCTGGTTTTATGGCATCAAATATTCGGAAGGCTGCTGCGAAACGTAACCTTGATATTAACATTAAAGCACGCGGTGAGGCAGAAATTGAAAATTACATTGATGAGATCGATGCCTTAATGGTAGGTCCTCACTTAGCCTATATCTTAGACGAAATCGAGGATTATATCGGTGATGCTGATGTGAAAGTTTTATTAATGAAGCCTTCCTACTATTCTACCTTAGATGGAGAGGCTGCTTTAGAAGATTTATTAAAGGAATTCTAATTATTTCGAAGCGAGGTGCGTTAAAAGAATGGAGAAACTAATTAATTGGCTTGAAAAAGACTTCGCGCCAAAAATGAACAAAATTAATCTTAATGTATGGGTCGTAACCCTAAAAGATTCCATTATGCAACTACTTCCATTTATCTTATTAGGTTCTTTATTTTGTTTATTAACCATCCCTGGTGATGTATTCCACATTAAGAACTACCCTAATTTCTGGACACTGTTCGGTTGGACAATGGGGTTGTTATCCCTATTTGTTTCTTTCCTAATTCCATTTAACTTAATGGAAAAGAAACGTATGCGTAAGCAACGTATGATTGCTGGGTGTACTGGTCTTATCACTTTCTTAATTATTATTTCACCTCAAGTCATTGCAGATAAAACGGTTGGTTTTAGTCATGCATCATTAGGTTCTGGCGGTATGTTCGTCGCTATCGTGGCTGGTGTATTTACCGGCTGGATTATGGGACTGTTCGGATCATTCTCGTTCTTTAAAGAAGAGTCCGTTATTCCTGATTTTGTCCGCGCTTGGTTTGATGCGATGCTTCCTATTGCGGTTGTGATTGTGGCAACGTGGTTAGTTGTTGACATTGCTGGCTTTGATTTATACAACTCAATTTTGAAGATATTTATGCCTCTGGCAAAAGTAATGGAATCACCTTGGGGCTTCCCGTTGATCATGTTTATTACCTGTTTCTTATACACAATGGGAATTTCCACTTGGGTGCTGACTCCAGTAACAAAGCCTGTTCTTTTAGCTGCGATTACAGCGAATGCTACTGCTGGAGCCTCAAATCTTGTAACTTCTGAAACGATGTATTCGGCTTACCTGTGGGTTGGAGGCATCGGCACTACATTACCATTAGTTATCATGCTAGCTTTTTCGAAAAATGCGAAACTCAAAGCACTTGGCCGAGCCAGTATTACTCCTAGTATTTTCAATATTAATGAGCCAGTCGTATTTGGGGCGATTGCCTGGAACCCCATCATGATGTTCCCAATGTGGATTATCGGAATTGTCCTGCCAATCATTATTTGGATTTTCACAAAGGTCATTCACTTTGCTCCGATTCCAAAAATTGTATTTGATTTATGGTATGTTCCTTTCCCGATTTCAACTTGGATTACAACAGGTACATTTTCCGGTATTATCCTGATGCTTGTCTGTGTGATTACAGCGTCTCTCATTTGGTATCCATTCTTTAAGGTATATGAAAAGCAAGAAATGAAAAACGAAGAAAATGATGTGAAAACCGAATTAAGACAAGCAAAATAATGATTTTGAGGAGATATTAAACTATGATTTCTGAAAAAACCGCTGAGAATGCCATGCAGATTATTCTCCATGCTGGAGATGCACGCGTTCATTGTATGAATGTGTTAAAAGCGATTGAAAGTAGTGATTTTGAAAAAGCCAAAGAGCAAATGAAACTAGCAAATGACGAAATCGTCAAAGCCCATCGGATTCAAACAGATGCGATTTCAGTGGAAACACAAGGTGAAACTGGTGATTATTCTGTGCTCTTCGCCCACGCCCAAGATACATTAATGACTATTTATAGTGAAATTAACATTGCGAAACGAATGATTAAGATTTTTGAAGCGTATGACGCTAGGTTAACAAAATTAGAAATAGCAGGAAAGGAGAATGACCATGAGTAAAGTACCAACAGGTTTTCCTGAAGGCTTTTTATGGGGTGGTGCTATTGCTGCTAACCAGGCGGAAGGCGCTTATGACATTGGCGGAAAAGGATTAAGCGTAGCGGATATTAACGAATTCCGTGCCGACATTCCGATTGAGAAAAAAACAAACCTCGAAATTGATACGCAGTACATTGAAGAAGCCTTAAAAAGCACCGATCGAGTTTTTCCTAAACGATGGGGCATCGACTTCTATCATACGTACAAAGAAGATTTAAAATTATTAGCTGGAATGGGACTGAAAACATTTAGAACTTCTGTTGCCTGGACACGCATCTTCCCTAAAGGCGATGAAGTAGAACCGAATGAAACAGGTTTACAGTTCTACGATGACTTATTTGATGAAATCATTAAGAACGGAATGGTTCCGATGATTACCATCTCTCATTATGAAATGCCTTTATACTTAACAACCGAGTATAAAGGCTGGTATTCCCGTGAAATGATCGATTTCTTCACTCGTTACTGTAAAGTATTGTTTGATCGTTACCACGAAAAGGTGAAACACTGGATAATCGTGAACCAAATTAACTTAATCGTGCATGAATCCTTTAACCATCTAGGAATTGCAGAAGATAAAGTCGAAAACCTGCTTGAAGCAAAATATCAGGGTGTTCACAATGAAATGGTTGCGTGTGGGTACGCAACCAAATACGCTCATGACAACTATCCAGATTTAGAAATCGGAATGATGTTATGTGGCGGTCCTACTTATGCAGCAACTCCAAAACCAGAAGATGTATTAGCTACTGTCCGTCATAATCAAATGGAGTATTTCTATTCAGATGTATTGCTGCGTGGGTACTATCCTGGATACGCATTCAGATATTTTGACGATATTGGCATCAACGTTGTATTCGGCGAAGGTGATGAAGAAGCGTTGAAAAATACAGCTGACTTTATGTCATTCTCTTACTACTATACCCGGATTTGTGATGCAGAAAGTTTTGCAAATGGAAATGAAGACCACCGTAACCCACAATTAGATGCAAACCCTTGGGGATGGTCAATCGACCCAGTGGGTTTAAGAACATTTCTTAACCTGTTCTACGACCGTTATCAATGTCCAATATACATCACAGAAAACGGTGTTGGCTACTATGACCAATTAGAAAATGGAGAAATACACGACCCTTACCGTATTGACTACTACCGTGCACACATCGAACAAATGAAAGAAGCAATCAAAGACGGTGTGGACCTACGTGGTTACTACGCTTGGGGGCCTATCGATATTATCAGCTGTTCATCATCTGAAATGTCTAAACGCTACGGCTTTATTTATGTAGATCAAGATGATTATGGTAAAGGCAGCAAGAAACGCTTGTTGAAAGACAGCTATCATTGGTATAAAAAAGTCATTGAGACGAAGGGAGAAGATTTGAAGTAGTTAGGACGAAGTAAACAATAATGTACTGCAAATTAATAAACAAGGACGGATAAATGAATGTCTGTCCTTGTTTTTAATTCGGCTTAAAATTACAGTATAGCTCCACCGAAAAACAATACAGGCAGCTTAAACAACCATTATTTCCCCTTATGAAGGCGCCTGCTTACACTCTAGTAACAGCCCTTTTTAAACAATCTCTATTTAGACATAAAAAAGCCACCTTTAAGAAATAATTACTTTCTTAAAGGTGGCTGTTATTATATTAAATGATTTCGATATGTTTAATAAGGAACAGGCAAACCGTCCTTCGCTTCAAAAAAATGGCTCCGCAGGTAGGA
>NZ_JAGGQX010000097.1:0-6713 GCF_018613095.1 Bacillus sp. ISL-75 | reverse complement strand
TTTATATTTTCAGCAGTCTCGGTTTCCCCTTTCTTTGTTTTTTCAGCTAATCAGAATTTATAATCATAAATTCTGAACTCATAAGTGCAACTACTCCACTGTCTTCGCCCTTACATGCTCGCCAGTGGCGAGTTTTCTTTATATGAGACAAAAGACTTTTTACTTATCGCTAAAATCTTTTCTTTTTTTTCTTAACCACGTTATGATCGATAAAATAATAGAAAGGAAAAAGAGGAACGCATATAATACCCAAGGATAATCAATGATTACCCTTGACTGCCATGGCCAGAGAAATTTTTCCATTTTTGATTCAACTCCTATTCATCGATCATCCACTTTTTTTCATTTGTGTAATGGATATTTGCTTACGAATGCATGCCACAATTAAAAGAAGAATTGGGAATACAATAAAAGGTAATAATCCTAAATTCCCAAGGGATTTATTAGAAGACCAATGTTCCGAGGTGCTTCTTGATATGTTCATTCCTAAATAAAGGACAATGGCTGCTGTAGGAAGAACGAGTACCCTGCTGTCACGAAGGTACAACAATTGCTGTATTCCTCGAATAACTCCATACATTTGTATCGTCACTTTAAAAAAGGCGGTTCCCATAAAATACAATATTCCCAACGCATCAAGGTTTTCAAGAAAGTCCGCAACAGAAATAATTTTGACTAACCTGTATAAAGGATAGACACTGGTTGAAAAGGTGCCTTCACCAAAGGTAAGAACAGCCAGTGCATCAAAAATTGAAAGAAGAATTCCGTAAGAAACCGTTGCTAAAAGAGTCGATTTCATAATGCGTTTCGGATTTATCACTAATGTCCAGATCATGGCGAATTCAAGGGTTTCTCCAAATGATTGTTGGATGCCGCTCGGCCATACGGATTTCCAAATACGCCCCAATCCTCCTCCTAAAACCGGCTGCAAATTCTTGATATCGGTTATATCCGAGGCAAATATTAAAATGATCTCAAGGAAAAACAAAACTAAGATGACAGGTAAAATTAATTCTGCAAGCCGGGCTATAACCTCAATCCCACTATATAACGCATAAGTGATAGCAATCATAAATACGCCGAGTATAATCCAACTAGGCGTACCGGGCAAAATGGTGGTTGGGATAAGATCCTTTATATCACCGAGCGTCCGACCTGAGTTATATAAAAAATGAAGCATATAAAACCAAGCAATTGGAGTGCCGAGCCATTGGCCAAACTGGGCAGGAAACCATTCAACAAGAGTCAATCCCGGATGAAGTCGCATTAAGATGAGAAACATAATGATGAGGCATGTCCCGATTCCAGTACTTATTAAGGTAGATAGCCAAGCATCACTCCCGGCTACAGAAGCAAATCCAAATATCACCGACGTACCAATCTGAAATATTAAGGTAAGCATAAATAATTGGATGATTGAGATTCTCTCCATGGTTTTTCCACCTCCTAACCCATTTTTTGTTAGCTCATTCAGTATTAACATAAACAAAACTTTTGACTATATCCTCAAAATTATTTTTATATCTGGTTAAAATATAAAAAAGTTTGGAAATTGGAGGTGGTCAGTGGAAATGGGAAGAATGAGTTGGCAAGGGAAGAAGATTTCAAAATCGAATCAATGTCATAAGCAATGGTCATATAACCAGGAGGATGATTCCAACAGCTATCAACTAAAAGGTCATTTCCAGGATGATTTAAAACAGTTGAAAATGATTTTTGAACGGTCTTCCGATATTGTTTTCCGTGAATTTCAAATAGCTGGGATACAAAAAGGAGGTCTTATTTATTTAGATGGCCTGGTGGATATACAGATGATTGATTCTGACGTGTTGAAACCATTATTGGATATTGGGAAAGGGACGTCTCTTTCCGCAACAATACCATTGAAAAAAATGGACACTTTTCTTCAGGATTCAGTCATCTATGTTTCGCAGGTGAGTATAGGGAAGACGATAAAGGAAGTCGTGGATCATATTTTGAATGGAGACACCGTTCTATTATTGGATGGAGTAAATCAAGCCCTTTTTATCAGCGCTCAAGCTTGGGAAACGAGATCCGTCGAAGAGCCAGCGACGGAAGCGGTGATTCGGGGTCCAAGGGAAGGATTCACAGAAAATCTCAGAACCAACACCAGTCTCGTTCGGAGAAGGCTAAAAACGCCTCAACTCAAAATGGAATCCATGACTGTAGGGCGGTTATCAAATACCAAATTGGTTATAACCTATCTAGAGGATATTGCGGAGACATCACTCATAGCCGAGGTCAAGGAAAGAATCAGTCAAATCGATATCGATGCCATTTTAGATAGCGGATATATCGAAGAACTTATTCAGGACAATCCCTTATCCGTTTTCCCCCAAGTAAACAATACAGAACGTCCGGATAAAGTAGCTGCTTATTTATTGGAAGGGAAAATTGGGATTCTCATTGATAATACTCCCTTTGCTCTGCTCGTCCCGGTTAGTTTTTATGAAATGCTCCAATCGAGTGAGGATTACTATCAACATTTTATGGTTGCGACTGTAATCCGATGGCTTCGCTTCTTCATGTTGGCGGGCGCCTTGCTTTTACCTTCTCTTTATATTGCGATCACGTCCTTTCATCAAGAAATGCTTCCCACTACCTTATTACTGAGTGTGACTTCAAGTAGGGAAACTGTTCCTTTCCCAGCCTTAGTGGAAGCTTTAATAATGGAAGTCTCATTCGAGGCATTGCGGGAAGCTGGTGTACGATTGCCACGGCCTGTTGGACAGGCGGTTAGTATTGTTGGAGCACTCGTGATTGGACAGGCAGCAGTACAGGCGGGAATTGTTTCCGCTTCAATGGTTATTATCGTTTCCATAACAGGTATATCTTCGTTTATTTTCCCAGTCTTTAGTCAGGGAGTCGCCATTCGTTTGCTCCGTTTTCCCATGATGATGTGTGCTGGGACACTCGGGTTGTACGGCATCTTGGTGGCCAGTTTGATTCTTTTAACTCATATGGCCCGGCTTCGCTCATTCGGTGTTCCTTATTTGTCTCCAGTGGCGCCTTTGAATTTCTCCAGTCTTAAAGATACTTACGTACGTGCACCTTGGTGGAAAATGATAGATCGTTCCGATCAGACGGGGAAAAGGAATCGTAAACGAATGAATCATTCAATGCGTCCACGGCCGCCTCAACGTAGGAACTAGCGGATTTGTGGTTCAGAGAGGAAAATTATGAGAAAACTAGAAATTTTAGTTATAAACGGTATGATAATATTCTTGCTGACTGGCTGTTGGAGCCGGGTAGAGATCAATGATATTGCGATCGTAACGGCTACAGCCGTTGATAAGATGAGTGACGGTAAAATCCGTGTATCGATTCAAGTTGCAATCCCAAAGCAGCTTGGTCCTGTAGGAGCCGGTGGTACTGGTAGTGAAAAGGAAACGACTATTCTTATTTCAGAGGTGGGGCAAAGCGTGATGGACGCCTACCGGAGACTTCAAGAAAAATTACCGCGTCGCATATTCTTTTCTCATAACAGGATTCTGATAATTGGGGAAAAGGCAGCAAGGGATGGGGTTTATCCAATTTTGGACTTCATTTCGAGAGTAAGAGAGTCACGTATGCGCAGTTTTATTTTGTTTTCAAAGGGTGAAGCCGCACCACTTTTGAAACTAACTCCCACCATTGAGCGATACACTGCAGAAACCATTCGGGAAGAGGAGAAAGAAGGGGTTGGAGTAAGGATCATGATAAAAGACTTTTTCAATGCGCTTACGACTGAAGGAATCTCCCCTGTCGCTGCTCAAGTCGCAATAAAACCAGAAGAAAATGGTGGGAAGTCTAAGCTGACTCCCGCCATTATTGGAACAGCTGTCTTTCGTAAAGATAAATTGGCAGGATGGATCAATGATAAGGATACACGGGGAGTGCTGTGGCTCCGCAATGAGATGGAGAAAGGAAATATCACGGTAACGATACCGAGGGAAAAAGGAGGGGGGAAAATCAGTGTTCAGCTAATAAAAGGAAGGACAAAGGTTAAACCAATCCTTATGCAAAGCAAGGTGAAAATGAACGTAAATATTCATTCGGATGTTGAACTGTTTGAAAATAGTTCCAAATTAGATCTAGGTAACCCTAAGGTTTTGCAATATATTCAAACAATAATGGAAAAAGATGTCGAGGAAAGGTGTCGATTAGCACTCTATAAGGCGCAAAAACAGTACCATTCTGATATATTTGGGTTTGGAAATGCTGTATATCGTACACATCCAAGAGCATGGAAAGAACAATATAAAAAAAAGTGGGCTGAGGAATTTCCCAAACTCAAGGTTAGCGTTAACCCACACGTCTCCATCCTTAGAACAGGGCTTTCCGTCAAGTCCCCAGAAATGAAAGATTGAATGAAATTATTAGAACACTGCTATAATTAATTCCGAAAACAATGTTTGAAAAGTAAGGTCATCATTTAAAAAAAGCGGTTTCCTTAAAAGGCACCGCTTCTTTTCTTCTTATTTTGTATGATTTCCTCTTATTTAGGGCATCGATCCCCAATAAGACGGCACATCTATGTTTCGCATTGCCACAGCTGAATTGAAGTAAACCAAATTGACAATCATTACCGTATTTTGTATAGTAGGTGGCGAGGATTATGATTGGAGTGAATCATTTGATTTCAAACGCTGAATTACAAAATTTAGATCTTATCGACTTATTAAGTGAGCGTCATAGTTTGGTCCGAAGTATCTCGGAGAAAGCTTGGAATGATCAAAGTGAGATTTATATTTCAAATTCTGAATGGTATATCATGGCTAGGATTTATAAAAAACAGCCTAGCATTTCGTATGTTACAAAAAATGTAGAAATTTCACGCCAGGCGATACATAAGTTTATCCAAAAGCTTTCTGAAAGAGGATTAGTTGAAATCAACAATGTAGAAAACAACAAGAAGGAAAAGTGTATCCAGTTAACAGCTTTAGGAGAAGAATGCTACGAAAAAAACGAGGCCATTAAAGCCAAACTTGAGAATAAAATTGCAGAAAAAATAGGGACTGAACAAGTAAGTATTCTTAAAGATATATTAAAGTTAGATTGGAAAATATAAAAATAGCAAAAAACCCTCGCTTTGTTAATCTAATTGAAAGATTGACTCCTTTTTTGTTAGAAATTACCGTAAAATTCTTGAAATATGGAAAACTTTATTGATATAGTAATAAAAAGACCGGTCCGTATGAAGGAGTTTTTCAACAGAAATGGATACAAAACTACATATAATTAACATTGCGACATCGCTTTTCCAGCAAAAAGGATATAAAGGTGTAGGATTAACCGAAATTTTAAACGCATTGATATTTCAAAAGGTTCGTTTTATCATCACTTTCCAAATGGAAAAGAAGAATTACTAATTGCTTGCCTTCAATCCATAAAGGAAGTGATTACTGCGGATATCGAGAACACTTTCAAACAGTTTCCAACTACTCAAGAAGCCACACAGGCGATGATTGATAAATTAGTTGTTGACTTTGAACGCGAAGGTACAATTGCTGGTTCTACGTTTACGAGTATTGTTAGTGAAATGGGATCTTTAAGTGAACCAGTCCGAGATTCCTGTTCGGACCTTTACTCAAAAATGCAAGAGATTTATTCGATCAAGTTAGTAGCAGATGGGTTTTCCAAAGAAACAGCTCATTCAATTGCTCTCATGATGACGGCTTCTATTGAAGGTGGAATTATGCTTTGTTTGACACAAAAAGAAAGCAGTCCACTAAAAATTATTTCGCATTTATTACCCAATCTAATAAAGAAGTTCTAATGAATCAAAAAATCATTGTTTGCTAAAAACCCTTGCTTTGTCAATCTATTTGACGAAGTGGGGGTTTTTTCTTTTTCTAAAATAGTCAACTCAGTTGATAATAACTTAATAAAAAAATATTGTCAACCTAGTTGACATAGAGAAAAATTTTTTGATATAGTTAACGAACCGTTTAGTGTTCGGGGGTGTACTACGGAAATGATCTTTGCTGAAATTGAAATTACGACAATTCTTTTTTAGTAAGAAGGGCAGACGAAGGGGTAAACGAAATTTTAATTAAAGGAGTTTTTATTAGTGAATCAACAAATGAATACAGTTCAGAAACAAAAAATCAAGACTGACACGGTGGTGAAAAAACAATACAAAACAGCTCCGATTATGGCGGCTCTTTTTGTAGCTGGATTTGTCGAGTTTTTAAGTGAAACGGCATTAAATATTGCCTTAGGAGATTTAGCTCAAATATTTAACGTGAATGCAACGACGATCGGATGGTTAGCAACAGGCTATTTCTTAACATTAGGTATTTTAGTACCAGTAACGGGTATTTTGATGCAAAAATTCACAACAAGACAAATGTTTTTGACTGCTATATCACTATCCCTTATCGGGACCATTTTAGCAGCAGTAGCACCTGTATTTAGTCTTTTATTGGTGGCACGTGTTATCCAAGCAGCAGGATTAGCGATTGCTTTACCTTTAACGCAAAATGTTATTTTTACGATTTTCCCACCAAATAAACGAGGCGCCGCGATGGGAATTATGGGCTTAGTGATGTTAGCTGGTCCAGCCTTAGGCCCAACCATTGCAGGGCTTATTTTAGATACATTATCCTGGCACTGGATTTTCTGGGTTACCTTACCTTTCTTACTGTTCTCTCTTATTTTTGGACTCCTTTATTTACCGAATGTGAAATTGGGCAGAAACTTCCCTTCAA
>NZ_JAGGQX010000096.1:0-6982 GCF_018613095.1 Bacillus sp. ISL-75 | reverse complement strand
CCCCGGACCGCCCGCGGAAAGCACGCGCATGGAGCGGAAATCAACAGCCAAGTATAACAAAGCCTTATTTTTTAAAAAAACCAGAGGATCCTAGAAAGTGAATATGTTGATGTTATGGCAATGGAAAAATAATTATAATCTCTAAATAAAAGATTGATAGATACGGTTATTAATCTTTTTTTTACACTAACTTTACAATTGTGTACTTGAATTCAATTATATCTTGCTCTAGTATATAAGCAGATAGTTATATATAAATTTGTATTAAATTATAAGAATCCTATTTAGAAATCCATGAACGATAAGTATAATTTCTTGGATTCAACGGAAAATTAAAACACCATAAATTACATGGATTTTAAATAAGTATATTATTATTTGCCTATATGAAGGAAGGTGTCCCAATGTTGAAATCAATAGTTGAAATAGAACGAGCGGCCAACGTTTTGAAATTATTAGGGGATAAAACACGCTTGACCATTGTGACTATTTTAAAACAAAGAGAATGCTGTGTATGTGAATTTCTTGAAGTGTTTGATATGAGTCAGCCGTCTATTAGCCAGCATCTTCGAAAACTGAAGGATTTAGGGTTAGTTAAAGAGGATCGCAGAGGTCAGTGGATCTATTATTCCTTGAATTCACAAAGTGATTTATATGGACTTATAGAAGAAATTTTAGAGCATGTGCCAGTTCAGACAGAGAAAATCAAACAGATTGAAAAGAGCAATCCAACGCTTCGTTGTGGATGTTAAGCAAATGATCAACAAGGGGATTAAAACAAAATGAAAAAAAAGTTAATCAGCGAATTTTTAGGAACTTATTTTCTTGTTTTTGCTGGAACGGGTGCAGTTGTAATAGATTCGATTACTAAAAGTTTAACTCATGTAGGGGTAGCCCTTACATTTGGGCTAGTTGTAATGGCACTAATTTTCTCGTTTGGTCACCTATCTGGTGCACACTTTAATCCAGCTGTTACCATTGGATTTTTAATTCATGGGGATATAAAGAAGAGAGAAGCACTTTATTATATAATTATTCAAATCATTGCAGGGATTGCAGCAAGCGCAACTTTGTGTTGTTTATTTGGAAACGTTGCAATGCTCGGTACCACCTTACCAAGAGGATCATGGTCACAATCGTTTATTTTGGAATTTATCCTTACTTTTTTCCTGATGATGGTTATCTTCGGTTCTGCGGTCCATGGTAAAGCGGTAAAATCCTTCGCAGGAATTGCCATTGGTGCAACGGTAGGATTGGAAGCTATGTTCGCTGGTCCAATTAGTGGTGCTTCAATGAATCCAGCAAGATCTATTGGTCCAGCCATCGTATCAGGTACAACACAACATCTATGGGTGTATATTGTCGCTACTATTCTAGGAGCAGGTTGTGCGGCAATGATTTATAAACTACTACACGAAAATTAAAGGAGAATGCATCATGTCTAAAAAGAAACTTTACTTCTTATGTACAGGAAATTCTTGCAGAAGCCAAATGGCTGAAGGATGGGCTAAGAATCACTTAGGTGATGGGTGGGAAGTTCGCAGTGCTGGGATTGAAGCACATGGACTTAACCCCAATGCTGTAAAAGCAATGAAAGAAGCAGGAATTGATATTTCAAATCATACCTCTGATATTATCGACCCTGAGTATTTAAACAATGCTGATTTAGTTGTTACATTATGTGGTGATGCTGCTGACAAATGCCCTGTTACTCCACCAAAAGTAAAGCGAGTTCATTGGGGATTTGATGACCCAGCTAAAGCACAAGGTACAGAAGAAGAAAAATGGGCTTTCTTCCAACGTGTCCGTGATGAAATCGGAGGACGTATTAAGCGTTTTGGTGAAACTGGGGAGTAAGAATTAAAAGCCAAGAGTAACAACTAAAAACTTTTATCAATGCTACTAAGTAAACATTAAAGGTGGAGTAAAACCATGGCAACAAAAAACTATAACGAATTAATTAAAGATCATATTTATTTTGGCGGAGCAGATGATGTGAAGGACATGATGGAAAATGAAAAAGCCGATGTTATTTACGATTTGCGGGCGGAGTCGCATGAGAACAAGTCAGGGTACGATCGTATCCATAGTCCAATCGTTGATGATGCAGAGCATCAAGACGAGTCAATCAAAGAGTCTATTGAGCATGTTGTAAGTGCCTATAACGAAGGCAAAAAAGTTTATTTCCATTGTGGTGGTGGAAGCACCCGTGCAGGAACTGTTGCAGTTGGAACCTTATTGTCATTAGGTAAAGCGAAGACAATTGATGAGGCAGAAAAAATAGCTAAGGCAGCTCGTCCAAAAATTAATGTAAAACCTCAGATGAAAGAAGCATTGCAACGCATCTTTCCTAATGCTTAGTAATAAAACACTAACATTTATGGGATAAGACTTTCTGATTTCCAAATTGATAAAAAATAAGTAGGATAAGTAAATGAATATAGAAATAAAAACTTCATCTTATTGCTGATAGATTTTATTTCAATAATGAGTTTGGAGAAAGGCTCCAAACTCATTATTACTTTTCTGCATTTAATTTAATTTAATTAGGTTCAACGTGGACATGAAACATCATAGACTTTATGTTCTTTTATTAATTCATTTTCAACCTTGGTTGCAATATCATGGGCTCCACGAATATCTAAATCGGAATTGACCAGAATCACAATGTCCACAACTACGTTATTCCCGTAATTCCGAGCTTTGATGTCTTTAACCCCTTTTACACCATAACAATTAATGATTGTTTCTTTATATGTTTCTATTTGTTTTTCGTCAAATCCATCGGTCAAATAATGGGAAGCATCTCTAAAAATCTCCCAACCTGTCTTACAGATGAGTAATCCAACAATTATAGCAGTAATTGGATCGAGCCAAGGAAGATTGAACTGGGCACCTAACGATACCAATAAATGTACCTACACTGACCCATGCATCTGAAAGATTATCCTTTGCTGCGGCCATAACAGATTGGCTATTAATCTCCCCTGATAATTTTTTATTATAACGATAAACAAAATACATAACCAAAGCACAAAAGAGTCCTGTCCAGGCCGATACCAAATCTGGAGATTCATTTTTTCCATTAAATATACAGCGACCATTGAGGCAACTATTTCAGATTTCCAGTGCCCATATGGATGGTCATCATCAGCTGGACGTTGTGATAATTTAAGACCAATCAGTACAGCAATTGATGCAATTATATCTGTTGCATTATTTAGACCGTCCGCTTTTAGTGCTTCAGAGTTAGCTATTAAACCTACTGCTAATTTTAATGAAGATAAGCATATGTAAGCAATAATGCTTATTATCGCTCCTCGCTCTCCTCTTTTTAGATCCAAATATCCTTGTTCATTCATACTTCTATCCCCCACTATTTCATCCTTTACTATTATGGAATAAAAGTTTCTAGTGGGTCTAGAGAAACCTTTTGTCTTCCTTCAAACTAAGTAACGGCAGTGAAAAATAGTTTCACTGGGGCAACTATTCGGAGTATTGTTTCAGGATTGAACTAGCCATAGCTCTAACCATTCACCACAACCTTAAAAAAATTAATTATACTGCCCTGTCCAAAAAAGTTTTTCTGAATAATTTATTCTGAGATAAATTTTTGTTAGGGGATGATTAATTTGAATGAAATGAGCAACATGCAACCTACTAATCTTTGCAGGGAATTTGCTAGAATCCTTGGTGCTACACCGTCTGTTATTAATGGAGTTTGTACAGCGACCAAATCCCGGACAAACATCCACCCCTTGGTTTTAGGGCGTAGTGCAGAATCTTTTATGTTTGTTCCACAGGCATTTTCGTTTGAGAGCATTGATAGTGAAGGACTAGCATTATGTCTTGGGGAAACGGTTATTCTTCAAAATGAAATTAATCCATTTATCAAAAAGCAGCGTAAAACCCCTAGCTTTAGATATGTGGATATAAGCTGTTTTTTGTTCGATTTTTTAGGATAATGCAAATTTTACTATACATTCTATGAAATTCTTTGGTATAATGGAATTATAAACAGAACGCTTGTTCTTAGTTGGTACGAAATATATATCGAACCTATAAAATACAAATTCATCCGGAACATGAATTGTTCGACTACTGTGACTCACTCTGTTTTAAAGCGAAAAACTTGTACAATATTACTAACTACTTTATTAGACAGGTTTACACAGCTTTAAAAAAAGAAACAAGAAATGAAAATCAACTTCAAGTTCTAACATATATTCAAGACCATTTACCTCAAATGAATAAAATTCGTCTAAAAAGTTTTGAGAGAGCCAAATCTAAGCCTAAAAAAGTCGATAATAATGGTCACGTTTTGGAGCCAAAACAGAAGTTATTTGAAATGCCCCATCCAGAAAAAGCATTCCTTCCCTATAACTTTGTAGAAGCACTGTTTAAAGTGATGAAACAAACCGATTACCTTTCTATGCCCTCACAGTCCAATCAACAAACAATTAAAAAGGTATATGATGATTGGAAAAGTTTCTTCGAAGCCTCTAAGAAATATAAAACCATGCCTACTAGCTTTTCAGGAAAGCCAAAGATTCCTAAGTATAAACCGAAGAATGGACGTACGACTTCTTATTTAACCAATCAAATTACCAAAATTAAAAATGGAAATGTGCTTTCATTACCAGGAACTCCTCTTACATTAAAACTGGGGAAAATCGCACATATAGATGGTAAACTACAACAAGTGCGGATTGTCCCGACTTATGGCCGGTATGTAATGGAAGTCGTTTTTAAAAGTGAAGATGAAAAAGAGATCAAACGATCAGAAAAACAATTAAATGAATGGCTATTTGAGCCGAAACGAGTAATGGGTATTGATTTGGGCGTAGATAACCTGGCAACTATCATCGATAACACGGGGCTAAAGCCTCTGCTTATCAAGGGCAAATGGTTAAAATCGATCAATCAACATTATAACAAATTAAGAGCGAAATACATGAGTATCCTTCGAAATGGAAAAGGACCAAAGGAAGGAAATTTTAACAGCACAAGATTAACTTCATTAGACCGAAAAAGGAACAATCGAGTCATGGATTTTTTACATAAGGCCAGCGCAAAAGTGGTGGAGATTGCGAAAAAAAGAACCATAGATACGATCATCATTGGAAAAAATAAGGGTTGGAAGATGGAGGTTGATATGCAAAAGACTAGTAAACAAACCTTCATACAAATCCCATATACCACTTTCATAGGAATGATTCGAAACAAAGCAGAGCGACATGGAATTCAAGTCATTGTTCGAGAAGAAAGTTATACCTCCAAGTCTAGTTTCTTGAATCATGACCCGATTCCAACTTACGGGGAAGAGCACCAAACTAATTTTAGCGGGTATAGAAGCAGTAGAGCTTTTTACAAAATCAAAGGTTCTAAGATTTTGATCCATGCCGATGTGAATGGAGCTTTTAATATTGTCCGTAAACATACCAAGGATGTTTTCGAAGGACTGGAGAGAAAACAGTTCCTCCAATCCCCACGAAAAATAATTATCATAAAGAAAAGAAATGCAAAGCTGAAGGCCTCGGTCTGATGTAGTAGCGGGACTTGTGGTAGCCCTCGTAAAGACAATGCGGCTTTAAAGCCTATTCTTTCGAAACCCCTAGCTTTAGCTATGGGGATACTCATTAATGGTGTGAAATTTGAAGGGAGCACCTATAACGATTTCAAGAAAAGAGTAAACGAAGCAGCAACTGAAGAGTAATTTCTAGAATGAAAAACGTTTAAAATCCTAATTATTTTACTCGATTTTATATAAAAAAGCAGGTAAACGTTATTTTTTACCTGCTTTTTTAAATCGAAATTGGTGTGCTTTTTATGCCTTGGGCATTGGTGTTTCTTTATCGTGGTCATCATCCATTATGCCCTTTGTTGACTGTTTAAATTCTCTAAGTGTAGATTCTACGGCACGACCGAGCTCTGGGAGTTTTTTCAGCCCAAAAACAATTAATGCAATCACAAATATCAATAATGCACCACCAATTCCTATATTTGCTATTTCAAATTCCTCCTGATTATTTTACGAAAAAAGCCGTAAAATACATGATTAATATTCCAAGCGTAAATCCAGTAAAATTCATCCATGATACAACTGGTTCATTATTCTTTTTGTGTTCTTCCATCAGCATTTTGGAAATAACGAATATTACCTGTAAAATGGCACCTGCACCAACACCTAAAAATACTGCACCCCAAATTGGTGAAAAAATAAACCCTCCGAACCAAGTTCCCAATATCGCAGGGGCACCTGCAATCGTGCCTAATAACACAAATTGAGTAATCTTTGGCTTACTCTTCAGTAATGGTGCAGCAATCCCAATCCCTTCAGTAATATTATGCAGAGTAAATCCGATTACTAAAAATGTACCCAATGCAGCTTTACCTAGTGCAAATGATGAGCCAATAGCCAATCCTTCACCAAAATTATGAAGACCAATTCCTGTTGCCATCAATAATGAAATTCCTAGTGGAGAATAACCCGTTCGTTTTTGTCTTTGGTTTTGATATTGATCAAATCCAACCAGTAAAAGAAATGAAAGAACTGTACATATAATCACAACCATGTTGCCTTGGAATACTGACGGTGCTTCTGCTCCTATTTCAAATCCATCAAATAACGTACCAAAAAATAAGAATAGTAGGAGGCCAACTGTGAGAGCAAGAATGGCATTAATCCAGCTTTTTTTCAAACGTTTCATAAATGGAAACCATAGTAATCCTAATGTAATGGGAACAATTCCTACATAGAAGCCAATAAATCCGTAGTTCAACACATTATCCCATGAAAATTCGGGAGTTAAGGTGGCTGCATCAATAACAGCTTCTGTTATTATCCCATTTTCAGATATTAATAGAATTGTATGAGGATCACCTTCTACCCATGGATACTTAATCGTCACCTTTCCATCTTCAAATCGTTTAAGTGTTGAATCAGGAGTTATTGAAAAGTTCCATACAGAATCATCCACAA
>NZ_JAGGQX010000095.1:0-9504 GCF_018613095.1 Bacillus sp. ISL-75 | reverse complement strand
TCTCCACCATTTGTTGTTGAGCCACGCTTAGGGTTGAAACCAATTGGCGTGGGTCAAGATTAGAACCCATTGAATCCAACACCTTTTGTGCACTTTTATGCACCTCTCCCCACTTAACCATCCCTAACCGATTTCTCGGAAAGGTTGAACCCATTAAGATATTTTCACTAATCGACAAATTGGGAGAAAGGCTTAACTCCTGATGAATAACATTTATACCTTTGTTCCTTGCATCAACAGGATCCTTCCACAAAGTTGGCTGACCTTTAAAATAGATCTTTCCACCATTATTATCAGGTGTATAGATCCCTGCTAATATTTTCATAAAAGTTGACTTTCCGGCTCCATTCTCACCCATTAAGGCATGTACTTCACCTGGATAAAGTTCAATTTTCACATTGTTTAATACGGTTACACCTGAGAACGTTTTACTAATTCCCTCCATATTTAACACTGGATTTTTATGACCATGTTGAACCTTCACTACCCGTTCTGTAACTGCCATACTTTTATCTCACCCCTTATTTTAATTTGAAAAGGGCTGAATAAGGGTTCTTCCTTATCAGCCCTTTTGATTGGAGGAGGCTTACCACCCTTGGTAAGAATCTAATTTATCTTGAGTAACAAGTTTAACCGGAACTTTAATAAGGTCTTCTACGTCTTCGCCATTTTTCACTTTCATTCCAATTTCAACTGCCTTTTTCACCATTTCACTTGGTGATTGCGCGGAAGTTGCCTTAATAGTACTTCCCTTTTTGGCCATCGCTTCTGTCACTTCAGGAGCACCATCTACGCCTACAATGAAAAATTCATCTTTACGATCAGCTTGCTCTTGAGCGATTTCAACACCGATTGCTTCAGGGTCATTGATGGCAAATACGGCGTCAATAGAGCCTGATGGATTAGCTTGTAAAATACTTTCCATAACGGTTAATGCCTTTTCACGATTTCCTTCGCCGTTTTGCTTCGCTACTATTTTAATTTTAGAATCTTTAATAGCATCCTCAAACCCTTTAATACGGTCTGTTACTGCTGAAACAGGAGGTCCATCAATGATAGCAATGTTTCCTTTTCCACCTAATTGTTCAATGATATATTCTCCAGCTAGTTTACCAGCTTGATAGTTATCCGATGTAACAGTAGCATCAACACCACCTTCAGCATTCGTATCTACAGCGATTACAGGAATACCAGCGTCTTTTGCCTGTTGAACAGCTGCTGCAATTCCTTTTGT
This sequence comes from Bacillus sp. ISL-75, assembly GCF_018613095.1. NCBI lineage: Bacteria > Bacillati > Bacillota > Bacilli > Caryophanales > Bacillaceae > Bacillus > Bacillus sp. ISL-75. The sequence continues at coordinate 8,270 of NZ_JAGGQX010000095.1, read as the reverse complement.
ATCAACAGCATTTAATAAAATTACATCTACTTTTTTTGTAATGAAGTTTTCAATTTGAGATGTTTGCTTTGCGAGATCATATTCAGCACTTTCAACAAAAACCTCTGCACCTAATTCTTTCCCTGCTTCTTCAACCCCTTTTGACATGGCAACAAAGAAAGGATTGGCCAAAGTACCCACAGTTAATCCAATTGATAACTTTTTGTCACCTTTTTGCTCTTTGTTATCTTTCGTAGATTCACTTGATGATTCACTAGCACTAGTACACGCAGTCATCACAACCATTACAAACATTAAAACTAGTATTAATAGCATTTTTACATTTTTTCTCATTATGATCCCCCTAGTTTTTATGAACTTAAAGATTATTTAAAGAAGTTAAATTTGTTATCGCTTTCAGTTTTAATTGCATCACCTCCTTAAAAATAGTTTTTAGGTTGTACAAATAGATCTATAAATCCTTTCTACTAGATTATTAGGTATAAACCCCTCTGTTACCGTTTTCATCTCTTTGAAAATAAAATCATTTCAATGATTATTTTTGGAGTTTTATTTGAACGTTATTGCTCGTTTATGATTGTTTTTGAATGTTTTAAGTTAATTCAGATTATATTATGGCTGTTTTTAATTGTCAACAATTCCATATTCAGACAAAAATATATTAATATAGCTAAATATGAACTATTCAAATAGAAGTTCTCACACATCGTGGCATATGTTTCAATGATGTTTGACAATCTTTTCTATAAAGAAAAGAACCTACTTTTTATGCTTATTTATTATATTGGTAAAACGCAACAAAAATAAAAAATAGATTCAGTACCTGTCACACCCCAGAAAGTTTTATCGTTTTTGTCGAAGGATATGACAGACAACGATAAACCAAAAACACCCTCTCTTACCAGAAAGGGTGTTTGGTTTATTTCTTTTGGGTTCGCAACGCACAGGCACCGTTCTCATAAAAAAACCTGTTTAGATTAAATCTACACAGGTTTTTGAAGCATATCTTTTGATTATATCACTTGAATTTCTTGTCCACTATTCTCTTTTTTAAATGAAAATTTCATTTTGAAAAGACTTACAACAAAATAGACAATCGCTAGAATTAAAACGAGGGTCCAGATTTGAGAGACAAGTCGTGTATTCCAAACACCTAAGAAATACAGCAAAGCTGGAATGGTCAGCGTTACCCATGACTGTACGAAAGCTACAATCCCAATGTACGTATCTATTTTCTTTTTAAGCGCATTTGATAAAAAGAACAGAAACCATAATAGTGCCCACATACCCCATGTTAATGCATTGACAACATCGTGAAAGTGAATAATCGATGTTAACGTATAGACGACTGCAATAATAGCGACCCATAAACTATACCAACCGAGACCGCTGCCATCAAGCCCTTTCAATACGGTCACCCCAACATATAAATAGGTTAAGCCAAATAGGAAAATAGATGCAACATTATAAAGTTCCCAATTATTTTGACCCGCTACAATCATTAAGTAAGATGGGATTATTATTTGAATAATTCCAACGAATATATTAAAAACACCTACACTTTTTGCTTCTGCCTTCCCCAATAGCATAAGACTGTTCAAAAATAATACTGCACCTGAGAGAAATAAACCAACAAAACTCATATTAATAGTTGTGAAAAACTATTTTCACAACCTTCCCCCCTTCCAAATGAAAAAACAATTTCTCTTCTCGATTAAGAAAAGAAATTGCCTTTTCAACCTTATTTATAAAACGATACTTACGATCACGGATGATAAAACACTAACTAATGTTGCTCCAAATAAAAGTTTTAGACCAAATCGTGCGACAGTGTTTCCCTTTTTTTCATTTAAGCTTTTTACGGCTCCTGCAACAATTCCTATCGAGGAGAAGTTTGCAAACGAGACAAGGAAGACAGAAATAATTCCTAATGTACGCGGGCTAAAGCTCTCCTGTATTTTTGCTAAATCCATCATCGCTACAAACTCATTTGTGACAAGCTTCGTTGCCATAATTCCCCCAGCTTGGACAGCTTCTGAAAATGGAACTCCCATGATAAAGGCAAATGGCGAAAAAATATATCCTAAAATTTCCTGGAATGAAATTCCGAAAACCATATCAAAAACACTATTGATACCAGCCATTAAAGCAACAAATCCAATCAACATAGCACCGACAATGACGGCTACTTTAAATCCATCCATAATATATTCGCCTAACATTTCAAAGAAGCTTTGCTTTTCCACATCTTGAATGTTGAGGATATCTTCGTCTTCTGGCACAGTATATGGATTAATAATCGATGAAATAATAAATCCGCCAAATAGGTTTATCACAAGTGCTGTCACAACATATCTTGGTTCAATCATTGTCATATACGCACCGACAATGGACATCGAAACCGTTGACATCGCGGACGCACATAATGTATATAAGCGATGGGCTGGCAGCAGGCCGAGCTGCTTTTTAACCGTAATAAATACCTCTGATTGACCAACGATCGCGGAAGCTACGGCATTGTATGACTCTAATTTACCCATACCATTTACTTTACTTAACAATAAGCCTATTGCTTTCATAATGATAGGGAGTATTTTAAAATGCTGGAATATCCCAATTAATACTGAAATGAACACGATTGGAAGTAATACATTAAGGAAGAACGACATTTCACCTTTATTCGCAAGCCCGCCAAACACAAAGGAAATACCGCTGGCTGCGTATTCTAATAATTTACTAAAAACGTCAGCAAATCCTTTAACTAAGACTAAACCAAATTTTGTATTTAATAATAATGCCGCTAATATTACTTGAATGATGACCATTAGGATAATCGGTTTGATTTTAATATTTTTCTTATTATTACTCGCAACAAAAGCAAGTCCAAAAACAACAAGTAATCCAATGATGGCTATGATGTATTTCATGATTTCCTCCACAATGATGTATTTTATTCTAAGATGTAAATGATTCCGAACCTGACTACAGGGCTATACAGCTGCACCGACTTGAAAGTTTGAATATGGCGTATAGGCTTATTTCCGAGCCTCGATCGCTTGATCAATTAATTTATTATTCTCCATTCATGATTTTTCTATAAGAAAACAAAAAGCCTGAGACTGACCAACAAGCCCACCTCGTCAGGGATTAATGGATTTCTGTATAAATAAGTGTTGGTTGAGCTACTTTTTCTTCAACTAGTTTGTAGGCTGCGTAAATTTTCTCGATGACTTCTTGAACATTCTCACGATTACTGTGGATCGTCACAAGTGCGTCACCCTGTTGGACAAAATCGCCTACTTTTTTGTGGAGAACAACGCCTACTGCCAAATCAATGACCGATTCTTTAGTGATGCGTCCAGCTCCTAACATCATTGCGGCAATCCCAATCATCTCGGCAGTGATTTCAGCAACACATCCTGTTTTTAGGGCTGGTACTTCGATCGAATATTTAGCTGTAGGAAGTTTTGTAGGATCATCAACAACAGAAGCGTCTCCACCTTGGGCTGCAAGGAATGTTTTAAAGGATTGTAATGCTTTTCCGTTTCGGATCGACTCTTCCAACATTTCACGCGCTTGTTGCAGATCGGCTGCTTTTTCTGCTAGGACGACCATATGGCTGCCAAGTGTTAAACATAATTCATGTAAATCCTCTGGACCTTGTCCACGAAGGGTATCAATTGCTTCTTTCACTTCTAAAGCATTTCCTACGGCAAACCCGAGCGGCTGGCTCATATCAGAAATGATCGCTTTTGTCTTCCGTCCTACACCATTTCCAATGTCCACCATTGTCTGTGCCAATTCTTTCGCATCGTCGAGATTCTTCATGAAAGCCCCACTGCCTGTTTTCACATCAAGAACAATCGCATCTGCTCCTGCGGCAATTTTTTTACTCATAATTGAGCTTGCAATAAGCGGAATCGAATCGACTGTAGCGGTTACATCTCTTAAGGCATAAAGCTTTTTATCTGCAGGTGTTAAATTGGCACTTTGGCCGATTACAGCAATTTTATTTTTGTTCACTAAACGAATAAACTCGTCATTTGTAATTTCAACATGAAAACCTTTAACTGATTCTAATTTATCAATCGTGCCGCCGGTGTGCCCAAGACCTCTGCCAGACATTTTGGCAATAGGTACCCCAACAGAGGCGACTAATGGCGCTAACACAAGTGTGGTTGTATCACCAACACCGCCAGTACTATGCTTATCTACTTTAATTCCTTCAATTCCGGATAAATCGATTTGATCCCCAGAGTTAACCATCGCTTCCGTCAAATAGACGCGTTCTTCTTTGGACATTCCTTGGAAAAATACCGCCATTGAAAATGCAGACATTTGATAGTCAGGAATACTTCCGTTGGTAAATCCATTTATTAAAAACTGAATTTCTCCGTTTGTTAATTCAAGACCATTACGTTTTTTCTCAATAATATCAACCATTCTCATATCGTTTTCCCCCTAAATTTAGGTTAAAGTCTTTATATATATTTTAAAGAAAGTTTAAGATCATTAAAGTTACAAACTGTTCAGCTGCTAAATACTAGTAGAAATCTGACTAATAACTTCTTGAAATCTTGGTTTGTGTTTTCCCAAAGCGAACGCTTTCATCTATCCACTTATTATTTCAAAATAACTATAGCACAGATAGTGAACAAATGTTAAGTAACATTTGAACAAAATTCAAACTTATTTTTTACCATATTCGCCATCTTCGTCCTAAATAACATTCATATCAGCAAATATGCACTATATTTAAGAATTTACTGAACTTTTGTAAAAGTAAACTAGAAAAATTGTAAAGATTGGTAATGTACAATGCTCCTTGTTATTTCATCTACTAATTCAACTGGGTTTGCAAAACGATTGGAGTTAAAAGCAGGAAATGGATGATCTACCGATATATCCGATCGTGGAAAGATGGAGATAGATAATAAAATGAGGTGAAATGGGTGTTTTAGCTGTAGATAGGAAAACCACTTCTCTTTTTTTAAAAAGCTTTGTTAATTAACTTTGTTGCCATTTTTACATTTACGAAAAAGGGAGCTTTCGCGGTGCATGAAAGAACGTTCCATTGACCGTTTGAGGAAAACAGAGTAGTCCCTCGGGCATTAAAACATCGTTAGAGTGACCGTTCGATTTAAAAAAGCCCTCACCTGGGCACTGTAACACCATTAGAGTGAGCGTTCGATGAAAAAAGGCTCTCACTTGGGCACTGTAACACCGTTAGAGTGACCGTTCGATTAAAAAAAGCTCTCACTCGGGCACTGTAACACCGTTAGAGTGACCGTTCGATTAAAAAAAGCCCTCACTCGGGCACTGTAACATCGACCGATGACCCTTTATTTTCCGGTGAACAGGCTTTATGAACTAAAGCTTACCCTATGAGGAACATCCGCTACCACAACTAGAACAACTTGAGCAACTTGAACCTCCATCATGACCGCCTCCGTGACCTCCATCCCCATGACCAGAACCATCCGAAGCAGTCCCGCAAAAGATGGCAGTTGAGCAGCCGCTAGTGTAATTGGCCGCGTTGGCATACGTATACGCACTCGCATACTTCCAATAATCATCAAAATAAAAGTAAGAGAAAAACACCATTACAAGAGACAGGTTGGTCATTTCACCGTACCTTCTCTGCTTAGCAAACTGACCTTTTTCGTCCACTTGATACATAACTTCCGCATCACTTACCTGCTGCTTCATTTTTCTGACGAGATACTCAACTGTATTCCTATTATCTTCATTAACTTTAAAATATCTATTAATCAGCCATTCATTACTTTCTTCCTTGAATTCTTGTAAGACCCTCTTATCAATTGGATATTTAAAAAAACTTCCCCAAGATTTCCAACTAAATTCAGTGATCGTAAACAACTGTGAAAACACCCAATCAAAAAAAGCTCGTTCCTGTGGTGCAGGAGTTGGACTAGTATTAGGCGTATGATGCAGCATTTTCCCAACAAATCGCTCCGAAAAAGTTTGATATTTTTGCGTAAAAAGCAGCATCGTATGCCAAACCTCATCCACTTCTTCACTGAACATAGGCGTTTCCTTTAACATAGCTGCAAGCAATAAATAACGCTTTAATTCAAAAAGCCGCCATTCAAATTCATCTTCCGACCGTTTCGGATTATCTTGAAGAAAACGCTGCTTCACTTGTTCAACATAGTCTGAATTCAAGGCGGAATCTAATTTTTCAAGCAATGGTGTCACAGGAACAGGGGTAAGCACTCCCAAATGCTCAGGTATATTTTCTTTCGCTAATTTAGGTCGGTTCCTTGCCGCTAGTACCACTACTCCTGTAACCACTCCTGCTAGCAATAAAGCGGCAGTTACAATTCCTGCAACCAAATGAATCACCTTCCTTACTTTATAATAGTTTAATACGTGTTAAAATTTGCGAACAGTGACTGTCACTGTTCGCCTATGGTGAGTCCTAAAAATAACCCAAAATTAAACCTATCGAGGCTTAATTTTGGGTTTTGATTTTATTCGGCCCATACGTACCAAGGATTCCAGCGATCCAATCAAACGTTTGATTAGTTTTTTTAGACCTTATGTACCAATGACAAACAGTGCAGTCACTACTTACCAACCAAAATCTACCACTTAACCTTACAGTCCCTCCAAATGAGAGCGACTTAACCTAGAGGATCTTCTCCAAATCGTTCCCAAAGATTTGGAAACATCACTTCTAGATCATCTTCGTCTTCCCAATCAAATTCAATTTCTGTATTATCTACCAATCCCTTTTGAGACAGCAACTCTAGCATCTCGTCATACAAATCTTCATCCCAATCTTCTGGGTCACCATCCTTTTTCAGTGTATAGGCATCAAAACCTACATTTAGAAAATCCTCGTATTCCGGAACACCTTCATCTCCCAAATTTTCATCAGTTATATAATTTGCCAAAAAATCGGGTTCCTTCAGTGTTTTCTCGTATACCTCTTGTCCTTGTGAAATGAGCCATCCTCTAAAATAATCAAAAGAATCATCAGAGCATCCTCCCATGATCAGATAGGCAGCACCCCATAGATGAGATTGATAGCTTTCCTTCATGTAACTTTCGAAAGTAAACTCAAAATCCACGATTTCATCTATCGACTTCTTACTAAGTTCTTTTGTTAACCATTCAACCTGGTCTTCTTTGGAAGACTTGGACTGCTCTATTAAATTCCAGTATTCCGTTTTATTCACTCTATGACCCCTCCAGTATATGCAGATATTACTCAATTACCATTTTTCCTTTTACCAAAAATATTTATTAATTCCTATCATATCAAGTATCACAATTTATTCACAATCAAAAAAAACTGCGATATCGTTAAGTAGTATCGCCATTCTAAGGGTTCTACTCCTTTTTAATAATTTGCTATTATACTAGGTATGCCCCTAAGGCCACCATTGCTTTCTTTAATGCTTGTTCATAGGCCTTATCCTTACCCACTACAGTACGAAAATCTGCAACATCTCGAACTGTCGAACGTCCTTCAATTTCATACCCATTATTAAAAATAAGAAGACATATCGTTGATTTATCACTCATACGATGGAATTTTTTCTCTACGAGCATTTCTTCTAATTTAATCCGTTTTTCATCCTTAATCGGATGGGTTCGAGAATACGGGATGACGATATGGTCGTACATATGGTGATTCTTACAAGTTACGATAAGAATTTTTTCCCCTTTATGTTCCACTTGATTGATCTCTCCGCATTTTGGACAAATACTATCTATGGACATACTTACCATTTACCGCACTCCCTTTAAATTATTTGGTTAATAGGATAAAAACATCTTAGAACAAAGGTTGTGTTACTTTATATATTTCATTTCCGGAAAAAAATACCTTCTAATATTGAAGGTACTTAATTTTTCTTACATTGGATTTACGCCTTACAAAAGCAGAACTACTTTCCAATATATGATTTAAAAACCATATCTAACTAAATACAACAAAACACTCCAATTAGGGTTTAACGGAAGGTTATTTGGCATAAACATTTTAGTATACCACGAGGTTATTAATCTTTTTATTGAAAATTGTCGACAAACTATTAGCTGGTTTAGCATTCCTGTAGATCGTTAAATATCAGGTTTGAAAAAAATAAAGCCCCTCAGTAAGATATGAGTATAGACACCACTCTAACTCAGACTCTTAAGGAGGAAGCCCTACTATGAATTTTAAAATGCAAGACAAACAAAATCAACTAATAGAAAGAATTTCCGATACACATCTTATTGTTGGTAAAGACATTGCT
>NZ_JAGGQX010000094.1:0-63678 GCF_018613095.1 Bacillus sp. ISL-75 | reverse complement strand
TTAGAAAGGAAAAAATTGAGCGAAGCTTCGCAGACTCAAAAGAGCTGCACGGGCTTCGCTATTGCCGGTTACGGGGATTGAAGAAAGCAAGCGAACAGGCTCTCCTTACGGCAGCCTGCCAAAATATGAAAAAGATTGCAACACAATTAGCAAGGCTAGAAAAAGTGTGTTGCAATTCTTTAGGTTGATTACCTCCCTGTTGATTTCCGCGGAAGGCACGCAGACTCCTGCGGGAGTACGGGGCAGGGGAGACCCCGCAGGAGCATAGCGACGAGGAGGCTCCCCGGCACGCCCGCGGAAAGCGAAGTGCCTAGAGCGGAAATCAACAGGCCCATTAGCAGGTACAATGAATAATTAAATGCTGAGAATAAAAAATTGCCGAGAAAAATACCCTTTCTCGACAATCTGAAAGGAAAGTCAACGACTTTCCTTTTTTGTTTTAATACCATGAAATAGGTTAAAATAATATGTTGAATGACAGCCAACTGTAAAAGTTCCCTTTTGTTAATAAAAATATTATGATAAGAGAGGAAGTATGTGAGAGTGAAAGTTCAATGGGGATAATTTCCATCATTGAACTTTCACTAGGTATTATCGTATAGTTATAGTAGTTAGTCATAATTTTGTAGTACGAGGAGTGTAACTCAATGTTAAAAGTACAAGAAATTCGAGAATTGATTAAATTAGTGGACCAATCAAGTATTGATGAATTTGTATATGAAAACGAAGGTTCAAAAATTAAAATGAAAAAAAATGGTGCAGTTACATATGTTTCACAAGTAAGTCCGGCTCCACAAGAAACTCAATTTGTATCACCAGCACAACCAGTCTTATCTACAGCAACACCTTCCGTTCCTGTTCAGGAAGTAAACCAGGAAGTTCAAAAAGAGGAGACTGTAAAGCAAGCTGATACATCCAATCTTCATAAAATTGTTTCTCCAATGGTAGGGACTTTTTATGCTTCACCGACTCCAGACACTGACGCATATGTTAAACTGGGTTCTAATGTAACAACAGATTCGATTGTATGTATTGTGGAAGCTATGAAATTATTTAATGAAATTGAAGCTGAAATTAACGGCGAAATTGTTGAAATACTTGCTAAAAATGGACAATTAGTAGAATACGGACAGCCTTTATTTTTAGTAAAGCCTGAATAAGGAGCGATAACAGGATGATTAAAAAACTGTTAATTGCAAACAGAGGAGAAATTGCAGTTAGAATTATTCGAGCGTGCAGGGAAATGGGAATTGAATCTGTTGCCGTTTACTCGGAAGCGGATCGTGAAGCATTACATGTACAGCTCGCAGATGAAGCCTATTGCATTGGCCCTACTTCATCAAAAGACAGTTATTTAAATGTAACAAATCTAATTAGTGTGGCTAAGCTGACAGCTTGTGATGCCATTCATCCAGGGTACGGCTTTTTAGCCGAAAACGCAGATTTCGCAGAGCTTTGCCGCGAATGCAATATAACATTTGTGGGTCCAAGCCCAGAGGCTATTACTAGAATGGGTACTAAGGATATTGCAAGGGAGACTATGCGTGAAGCCGGGGTCCCAATTGTCCCAGGTTCAACTGGGATTATAAATGATATCGATGAGGCACTTGAACTTGTAAAAAAAATCCAATATCCAGTTATCATAAAAGCAACTGCTGGTGGAGGCGGCAAAGGGATTCGTGTTGCCAAGAACGAGCAGGAATTAATTAAAGGCATTAATATTACACAGCAGGAAGCCATGACAGCCTTTGGAAATCCTGGTGTTTACATTGAAAAATATATTGAGGATTTCCGTCATGTTGAAATTCAGGTCCTTGCTGACTCCTTTGGTAACACAATTCATTTAGGAGAAAGAGATTGTACAATCCAGCGCAGGCTGCAAAAGCTTCTTGAAGAATCTCCATCACCAGCATTAGATGGGGAAATCCGAGAAGAAATGGGTAATGCAGCCGTAAAAGCTGCAAAAGCAGTTGATTATTCAGGTGCGGGAACGGTAGAATTTATATATGACTACCGCAATCGAAAGTTTTATTTTATGGAAATGAACACCAGAATTCAGGTGGAGCATCCTGTTACAGAAATGGTCACTGGAATCGATTTAATTAAAGAACAAATCCGGGTGGCTTCTGGAGAAAAGTTAAAGTTAAAACAACAGGATGTCACTTTTACTGGATGGGCAATCGAATGTCGGATTAATGCCGAAAACCCAGAAAAGAATTTTCTTCCATCTGCAGGGAAAATCAACATGTACCTTCCACCTGGCGGGTTTGGCATACGTATTGATTCAGCAGCTTATCCAGGGTATACGATTCCGCCTTATTACGATTCTATGATTGCGAAGGTTATCGCATATGGGAACAGCAGGGAAGAGGCCATTTCAAGAATGAAACGTGCATTGAGTGAATTCGTTGTTGAAGGTATCCATACAACGATTCCGTTCCATTTAAAACTGCTAGATCATGAAAAGTTCGTCGAAGGCGGATTTAATACCAAATTCTTGGAATTGCATGATGTGATGAAGTCTATTTAATATCTGGAGGTGTTATTAATGAGTGAGTTTAGTGTCTTGGAAATGGAACAAGGCAATAACGGACATGGGAAAATTGAAATTGCTCCTGAAGTGATTGAGGTTATTGCAGGCATTGCTGCTTCTGAGGTGGAAGGTGTAGCCTCGATGCGTGGTAATTTTGCAACAGGTGTGGTTGAGCGTTTAGGGAAGAAAAACCATGGTAAAGGCGTAAAAGTCGAATTAACAGAGTCAGGAATAAAAGTAGATGTCTATTGTATGATGAAGTTTGGAGTATCCATTCCTTCCGTTGCAGGAAAAGTGCAGGATAATATTCGTCAAGCATTGTTGAATATGACGGCCTTAGATGCTGAAGAAGTAAATATTCATGTGGTTGGGATACATTTTGAAAATCATAAGAATGAACCAGAGAGCATTGACACAGAGATCTAAAACTTGGAAACCAAAGGAGAAAATTCCTTTGGTTTTTCTTTATTTGCAATTAAGTCCTAAATAAAAGTGCTTACATATTGGAAAAATAACAACCTTAGAGTGCGAATCATTTTTAGTTATGCTATTATCGTTTATGTGCAACCTATTCGAATACTTATTTACTATTTATGTATGAAAAATAGACAAAAATTAATTAATATCTCTAAAGGAGTTAATTGTATAATGAAAAGAAGAACAGCAAGGGAAAAGGCATTACAGGCACTTTTTCAAATCGATATAAGCAACACTGAGCCATCAGCAGCGATTGACCATGTATTGGAAGGAGAGGCGGGTGACGAGTACCTATCTAAACTTGTTCTAGGGGTAGTCGAACAAAAAACCTTAATTGACAATTTAATCAGTGAAAATCTTGAAAAATGGTCTATAGAACGGTTGGCAACGGTCGATCGAAATTTATTAAGAATAGCTACATACGAAATGAAGTTTTTCCGAAATGAAGTTCCGGAAAATGTTATTTTAGATGAAGCCATCGAAATAGCAAAAATATACGGAGATGACCAATCAAGTAAGTTTATTAATGGTGTTCTATCAAAGGTGAAACAAAAGCTTCTTAATGATTAATTGATTGGACATTCTTAAAATAAAAGGAGAAGAGAAAATGACGGCTACTATTATTGATGGAAAAGAAATTGCGGCAAAAAAAAGAATGGAAATCGCAGAAGAGGTTAGCAGAATAAAAAAACTTGGGGTAACTCCTGGATTAGCAGTTATTCTTGTCGGAAATAACCATGCTTCTCGGACATATGTAACAAATAAAGAAAAAGCCTGCCAAGAACTTGGGATGAACTCAGTTTTAATTGAAATGCCAGAGGAAGTTTCAGAAGAGGAATTACTTTCAAAAATTGAAGAATTAAATCAGGACGATCATATTCATGGCATTTTGGTTCAGCTGCCAATCCCCAAACACATTGACGAAAAAAAAGTAATTGAATCGATCTCTCCTAATAAGGATGTCGATGGGTTTCATCCGATTAATATCGGCAGGATGATGACAGGGCAGAATGCCTTCTTACCATGTACGCCGTACGGAATTATGGTGTTACTTGAAGAAACAGGTATCTCAATAGCAGGGAAGCATGTTGTCGTGGTTGGGAGAAGTAATATTGTCGGAAAGCCGGTTGGTCAATTATTTTTAAATCAACATGCAACTGTAACCTATTGTCATTCTAAAACTAATGACCTAAAGTTCCATACAAACCAAGCGGATATCCTTATTGCTGCTGTTGGAATTCCGAATTTTATTACAGCGGAGCATGTAAAAGACGGTGCTGTCGTCATTGATGTTGGAATTAACCGTAATGAAGCCGGAAAGCTTTGCGGTGATGTAGCTTTTGCTGAGGTAAGCGAAAAAGCTGGATATATCACGCCTGTTCCAAAGGGAGTAGGACCGATGACCATTACCATGCTTATGTATAATACCTTAAAATCAGCTGCAGAAAGCCTAGACCGCAATTAAGTAGGAAATTGTCCTTATCTTTTATAAATATATATAAGATAAGGACAGTTTTTCGCTAATCGAAGAGTTTTCATTTGACTATTGGTCGAATAAAAAGGAGTTACCTATGCAGGAACAAAGATATTTATCTGTGAATGCTTTAACCAAATACATAAAAAGAAAATTTGATGCGGATCCACATTTACGGGATGTTCATGTTAGAGGTGAAATTTCAAATTTCAAACAGCATTCGAGCGGTCATATGTATTTTACCTTAAAGGATGAAAAAGCCCGCATTCTTGCGGTTATGTTTTCGAGTCAGTCAAGGACAATGAAATTCACACCAGAAAATGGCATGAAAGTAATTGTCAGAGGCGAAATTTCCGTTTATGAACCAAGTGGTCAATATCAAATATATATAAAAGAAATGCGGCCAGATGGTATAGGAGAATTGTTTTTAGCCTATGAACAGCTTAAACAAAGACTAGAATTAGAAGGATTATTTGCGATAGAAAATAAAAAGGCGATTCCTTTGTATCCTAGAACCGTTGGGGTGATTACCTCACCCACTGGAGCGGCGATAAGGGATGTTATTACGACCATTAAAAGACGGTATCCCATCGCAAATATTCTTGTTTTTCCTGCCCTTGTACAGGGGGATCAAGCGGCTCCCTCTATTGCTAAGGCTATTGCTAAAGCAAATAGCATGAATGAAATTGATGTGCTAATCGTTGGACGCGGCGGGGGATCAATAGAGGAATTGTGGGCTTTTAATGAGGAACTCGTTGCCCGAGCGATATTTTCTTCAGACATCCCGATCATATCAGCCGTCGGACATGAAACCGACTTTACCATTGCTGATTTTGTAGCGGATTTACGCGCTCCGACCCCAACTGGTGCTGCAGAACTTGCTGTCCCACATATAGATGAGTTATTGGACAGGGTTTTACAGCGGCAAACTCGCCTTCTTCGGACGATGAAGGGAAAATTCCAGTTTGAAAAAGAACGATTAGCTCGTGTTCAGAAATCCTATGCCTTTCGCTATCCCCATCGATTATATGAACAAAAGCTGGAGCAGGTTGATAAACTAACGGAAATGCTGGTCCGCGGGACATCCAGGTTGTCCTTAATAAAAAAAGGGCAGCACGAAATTCTTTATAAACGCTTGCAGAGGAATCATCCAAGCGAGGCATTACGAGATGCACATAAACGTTTAGACCTAACCAATAAAGAGATGAAACGTGCCATGCAGCAAGTACTTTCAAAAAAGCAAACAGAATTTGAAAGGATCCTTTCGACCTTAGGTGCGTTGAGCCCCTTGAAAATCATGGAACGTGGATATAGTTTAGCTTATTCAGAAGAAAACAGACTGATTAAAAGCATTAATCAAGTTAAAATGAATGAGCGAGTTCAGATTCAATTAACGGATGGCAGTCTTTTCTGTAGAGTTGAGAATAGTAAGGAGAGCGAAAAACATGACGAATGAAAAGAAAATTTCCTTTGAAGAGGCAATGACTAAATTGGAACGAATTGTGGATAAGCTTGAAGAAGGAGATGTACCGTTAGAAGAAGCGATCATCTTCTATAAAGAAGGTATGGAGCTGTCCAAACTTTGCCATGATAAATTAAAAAGTGTCGAAGAACAATTAACACAAATTATTACGGAGGACGGTCGGACGGAGAGTTTTACGATTGATGAGGAGGAATAAGACTTGGGAACCGGGTTACTAGATGTATTTGCACGAGAATATAAACTTCAGCTTGATTCGGAGCTTCGGACTCTGGTTAATAAGCTTGACGCCCCTCCTATTATTAAGGAATCAATGATCTATTCACTTGAAGCAGGAGGTAAACGAATTCGCCCCCTTTTATTATTCGCTACTCTAGAAGCATTTGGGGTAGACCCCAAAAATGGGCTTCTTGCTGCTTCGGCTATTGAGATGGTTCATACATATTCCCTAATCCACGACGATTTGCCAAGCATGGATAATGATGACCTTAGAAGAGGAAAACCCACAAATCATAAAGTTTTTGGTGATGCTATTGCGATTTTAGCAGGAGATGCTTTATTAACATATAGCTTTGAGGTAATCGGGAATATTCCATCTGAATTCGCTTCAGCAGATACAAAACTAAAATTAGTGATTGAGTTGGCAAAGGCATCTGGAACGGAAGGAATGGTTGGCGGCCAAGTTGCCGATATGGAAGGAGAAGGGAAATCCTTAACTCTCGAAGAACTTGAGTATATACACATCCATAAAACCGGTAAGCTGCTCGGATTTAGTGTTCTGGCAGGAGCGATAATGGCGGGTGCAAATCAGGAACAATTAAAAAATCTTTCCTCTTTCGCCCATCATCTAGGTCTCGCTTTTCAAATCCAAGATGATATTCTTGATTTGGTGGGGAATCAGCAATTAATCGGGAAACCAGTTGGTAGTGATACCTCCAATCATAAAAGTACGTATCCGCAGTTGCTATCGTTAGAAGGGGCAATTGCAGCCTTGAATCAACAAATAAATCTATCGAAGCAATATCTGGGTATGACAGGCTTGAATACGACCCTTCTGATGGAAATAACGGAATTAGTTGCTTCAAGAGACCATTAGAAAACGGTATTTGAGGCATTGAAATAAGTGTGTTATAATTGTTTTCATTGTAGAAAACGTTGTCAATGCCGTTATCACTCTCGTGTTAGCGGCTATTTTTTAATCAAAACTTAATTATTTAAATGTGTAATATAACACAATGACAAAAAGAAGAATGCATAAAAGTATGAAAGTGAGTGGTCCAAACATGGATCTGTTATCAATAAAAGACCCAGCCTTTTTAAAAGGCATGTCGAATATCGAATTAGAGGCTTTAAGTCAAGAAATTCGCACATTTTTGATTGAAAAGCTGTCTGTAACTGGAGGCCATATTGGACCGAATTTAGGTGTAGTCGAATTAACCATAGCCTTACATAAATGTTTTAACAGTCCCACAGATAAGATTATCTGGGATGTGGGACATCAATCTTATGTTCATAAAATTTTAACGGGCAGAGCAAGTGAGTTTGATACATTACGGCAATATAAAGGATTATGCGGCTTCCCTAAACGGATTGAAAGCGAGCATGATGTTTGGGAAACAGGTCACAGTTCTACATCTCTTTCTGCTGCTATGGGAATGGCAATTGCTAGAGATTTAAAAAAGGAAAAATCATTTGTTATTCCAGTTATAGGCGACGGGGCTTTAACAGGTGGAATGGCGTTAGAAGCCTTAAATCATATTGGTCATGAGAAAAAAGATATGATTGTCATTTTAAATGACAATGAAATGTCAATCGCTCCTAATGTTGGTGCACTTCATAATATTCTTGGTCAATTGCGGACGGCTGGAAAATATCAATGGGTGAAAGATGAGCTTGAAGTACTGTTGAAAAAAGTACCTGCAGTGGGCGGGAAATTAGCTGCAACCGCTGAAAGAGTGAAAGACAGCCTTAAATATTTATTTGTTTCCGGTATGTTTTTTGAAGAACTAGGATTTACCTATCTCGGCCCAATTGATGGTCATAATTTTGAAGCATTATTTGAGAACTTCAGCTATGCTAAAAAGACAGAAGGTCCGATTCTTCTTCATGTCATCACTAAAAAGGGAAAAGGCTATCAGCCGGCAGAAAGTGATAAAACAGGTACATGGCATGGAACTGGACCATATAAAATGGACACAGGTGCATTCGTAAAGCCGGTAAAAACACCGCCCCCTGCATGGAGCAGCCTTGTCAGTGAAACGGTTCGAAAGCTTGCCAGGACGGATGAAAGGATTGTGGCGATTACACCAGCTATGCCTGTTGGTTCTAAACTCGAAGGCTTTGCAGGTGAGTTCCCTGAGCGAATGTATGATGTAGGGATTGCAGAGCAGCATGCAGCGACAGTCGCTGCGGGATTAGCTACACAAAATATGAAGCCTTTTCTGGCGATCTACTCAACCTTTTTACAGCGGGCTTATGATCAGGTGGTTCATGATATTTGCCGTCAAAACTTAAATGTCTTTATTGGAATCGACCGTGCTGGATTGGTGGGTGCCGATGGTGAAACCCATCAAGGAGTTTTTGATATTGCTTTTTTAAGGCATATCCCTAATATGGTGTTAATGATGCCAAAGGATGAAAATGAGGGTCAGCATATGGTTTACACCGCACTGAATTATGATGACGGTCCTATTGCCATGAGATTCCCGCGTGGGAATGGACTTGGTGTCCCATTGGATAAGGATTTTCAAGCCATTCCAATTGGGACGTGGGAGGTTCTAAAAGAGGGCGATGATGCGGCTATCCTAACCTTTGGAACCACCATTCCAATGGCCTTAGAAGCAGCTGAGGTGCTTGAAAAGAAGGGGATCTCCGTCAAAGTTGTCAATGCCCGGTTTATCAAGCCTTTGGATGGAAAAATGCTGACTCATCTACTTGTGAAAAATATGCCGATTCTTACCATTGAGGAAGCAGTTTTACAAGGGGGGTTTGGGAGTGCAGTTCTGGAGTACGCACAAACCCAAGGATTTTATCACGCGCACATCGACAGAATCGGAATCCCGGACCAATTTATTGAACATGGAGATGTTGACTCACTTCTTAAAGAAATTGGTTTAACGACGGAAGAAGTAATCAAACGGGTTTCTATACTAGCTAGAAAAAAACAACAAAGGGCTTAAAATATGAAAAATAAAGAACGGTTAGACGTTTTACTTGTAGAAAGAGGTTTAATTGAAACCAGAGAAAAGGCAAAACGAACGATTATGGCAGGGCTAGTTTATTCAAACGAAGAGCGGTTGGATAAACCAGGAGAAAAGGTGAAAACAGATATTCCACTTAGTATCAAAGGGAAGATCCTTCCGTATGTAAGCCGTGGTGGATTAAAGCTTGAAAAGGCTTTGAAGGTATTTGATGTGAGTGTTACGAACAAAGTATTGCTCGACATTGGATCTTCAACTGGCGGTTTTACCGATTGTGCATTACAGAACGGGGCAAAAATGTCCTATGCTTTGGATGTAGGCTATAATCAGCTTGCTTGGAAACTTAGACAGGATGAACGTGTCGTAGTAATGGAGAGGACAAATTTCCGCTATGTTACACCTGCCGATTTAATTGGAGAGATGCCAAATTTCGCCACAATCGATGTATCGTTTATCTCCTTAACGTTGATATTACCTGTCTTAAAAACACTCTTAGTCCCTGGAAGTGACGTCATAGCACTAGTAAAACCGCAATTTGAGGCTGGACGTGAACAGGTTGGTAAAAAGGGGATCGTTCGTGATGAAAAAGTACATTTACAAGTAATTGATAAAATTATTAATTTTGCCTTTCAGCAAGGATACACAATAAAAAACTTATCCTTTTCACCTATCACTGGCGGGGATGGGAACATTGAGTACCTGCTCCATCTAAAATGGGAAGGGGAACGGGAAATTGGAGTTAATCAATTACTTGTCACCCCCATTGAAATTGTAAAGGTATCACACGTGGAACTTAAAACAAAACAAAATTCAGAAGGGTAGGCTGATGCTTATCCTTTTCTTCTTTTGGAATGAAAATTCCCCCCTTTTACACAAGAAAAAATGTACAAGCTTGTAAAAATCGGCTAACATGTGTATAAGAGCGTGTTAGTATATATTACTTAGATGTTTTAACACTTATGGGGTGAAACAATGAACAAAGGCCAACGCCATATAAAAATAAGAGAAATCATTGCTACTAATGATATCGAAACACAGGACGAGTTAGTGGATGAACTAAAAAGTGCTGGCTATAATGTAACACAAGCAACAGTTTCTAGGGATATTAAAGAATTACATCTTGTTAAGGTTCCATTAAGCGATGGACGATATAAGTACAGCTTACCTGCGGATCAAAGATTTAATCCATTACAAAAGCTGAAAAGATCATTAATCGATGCGTTTGTACGGATTGATGCGGCAGGTCATTTGCTAGTCATGAAGTGCCTGCCTGGTAATGCAATGGCAATTGGCGCACTAATCGATCATCTCGATTGGGATGAAATATTAGGGACCATCTGTGGGGATGACACAATGTTAATCATTTGTCGAACTCCGGAAGATACTGAAGTTATCACAAACCGGTTCCTAGATATGCTTTAATTGGGGGAATGTTCCTTGTTAGCAGAATTATCAATTAAAAATTTCGCTATTATCGAAGCCTTATCAGTATCGTTTACAAAGGGATTAACGGTTTTAACGGGTGAAACAGGTGCAGGTAAATCAATCATCATTGATGCTATTCATTTATTAGTTGGTGGCAGAGGGTCTGCAGAATTTGTTCGTCATGGAGAGGAAAAGGCGGAAATCGAAGGGCTTTTTCAGATTGATGATAACAAACATCCGGTAATTGCTAAAGCTTTAGAATTCGGGATTGACATTGACGAAGGAACGGTAATCTTACGACGAGATATTGCCCAAACCGGTAAAAGTGTTTGCCGTGTGAATGGAAAGCTTGTGACAATCTCCATTCTTAGGGAAATCGGAGGAACACTCGTTGATATCCATGGTCAGCATGAGCATCAAGAGTTAATGGATGACTCAAGACACCTAACACTGCTAGATCAATTTGGAGCAGATGATATAGTACCTTCGCAAGGTGAATATCAGCAAGTATTTCGTCGTTATGAGCAAACCTTCCAAAAGTTAAAAGCATTAAGTGAAAATGATCAACAAACTGCCCACCGTCTTGATTTAATACAGTTTCAATTGGATGAAATTCAAAAGGCAAATTTAAAGCTTAATGAAGATGAAGATCTTTTTGAGGAAAAAAGAAAACTAACTAATTTCGAAAGAGTATTTGGAGCCATTCAGTCCAGCCATACAGCCTTGCAGGGAGAACAAAAAGGGCTGGATTGGATTAGTATGGTTATGGGGCACCTAGAAGACGCTGCTTCACTTGATACGGCGTATAAAGACATCTACGAATCTGTCTCGAATAGCTACTACCAATTAGAAGATGCCGCGCGTGCATTAAGAAATGAATTAGATATATTAGAGTTCGACCCGCAACGGTTACATGAAATCGAAGACCGGTTGAATGAAATTAATCAGCTCAAACGAAAATATGGAAAAACAATTCAAGAAATATTAGAGTATGCTGCAAATATTGAAGAAGAAATTGAAACATTGCAAAATAAAGAAACACATATAAGCGAATTAGAAAAAGAATTAACTTCTGTAAAAAAAGACTTAATCCTTGAAGCGAAGCAGTTAACTGAAATTCGTCTTAAATGGGCTGATAAACTAACAAGGTTAATACATAAAGAATTAAAAGAATTGTATATGGCGAAAACTGTTTTTGAAATTCGTTTTGAATCAAATACCATTCAATTTACAAAAAACGGTGTGGATCATGTCGAATTTTTTATCTCAACTAACCCCGGAGAACCATTGAAGCCCTTATCAAAGGTTGCTTCTGGAGGGGAATTATCTAGAATTATGTTGGCATTAAAAAGTATTTTTTCCAAGCATCAAGGGGTAACATCCATTATTTTCGATGAGGTAGATACTGGTGTAAGCGGCAGGGTTGCTCAATCAATTGCGGAGAAAATCTATAAGGTGGCTGCCGAATCACAGGTTTTGTGTATTTCGCATCTGCCTCAGGTAGCAGCCATGGCTGATACTCACTTGTTCATTTCAAAGATCATAAAAGGGGGTAGAACGAAAACTTCTGTGACCCCGTTAGAGATTGATGAAAAAATTAATGAAATTGGCCGGATGATATCTGGAACAGAAATAACCGACCTCACTAAAAAACATGCAGAAGAATTATTACATTTAGCTGCAGAAAACAAAAAAAGTGGAAGTGCTTTGACAAGTCACTAAACTGATACATTGCTTAAAAAGGCTAAAATTTCTATATTTTTAATAAAAATTGTAATGCTATCCATTTCGGGTAGCTTTTTTATGTAGAACCAAGTTATAAATGATTGTCAAGGAGGCAAAATTAAAGATGTAGCCATTTCAATGTAATGAAAAGAAGCGAGGAGAGTGAAGAATTTGAAGTTAGAAATAATTAGAAAGATTATTGGTGGAATTCTCCTTGTTTCATTAATTAGCCTTATTTTTTTTCAGCCTATACAGCAATACCTTGCGATACCTAAAACAATTACAGTTTTTGAAGGACAAGACTATAATTTTCAAAAG
Source organism: Bacillus sp. ISL-75 (assembly GCF_018613095.1). Lineage (NCBI taxonomy): Bacteria > Bacillati > Bacillota > Bacilli > Caryophanales > Bacillaceae > Bacillus > Bacillus sp. ISL-75. The sequence continues at coordinate 51,046 of NZ_JAGGQX010000094.1, read as the reverse complement.
GCTGCCCCGGTATCAGCCGCTTTGGTTTCTCACAATTCGAATATTACACTTGATCAAGGAAAACATACGGTTTCAATGAAGGCAACTGAAAATGGAAAAAATGAAATGCTGTTAGAGTTTGCAGGGATTCCTATAAAAAAGGTTGACGTACGCGTTTTAAAGGATTTTAGAGTCATTCCAGGCGGGCAGTCAATCGGCGTAAAATTAAACACAGTCGGCGTTTTGGTTGTGGGCCACCATTTAATCAATACTATATCTGGAAAAAAGTCTCCGGGTGAAATTGCAGGTATAAAAATTGGGGATATCATTACAGAAATTAACGGTAATAAAATAGAAAAAATGTCAGATGTAGCACCATTTGTACAAACCGCAGGACAAGAAGGAAAACCTCTCGATATGGTTATTAGTCGGGAAAGTGGAAAATTTACTACACAATTAACCCCATTAAAAGATAAAGGGGAAAATATTTATAAGCTTGGTTTATATATTAGAGATTCCGCTGCAGGAATTGGAACAATGACCTTTGTTCATCCACAATCTAAGAAATATGGTGCCCTTGGGCATGTAATATCAGACATGGATACAAAACAGCCAATTGTTGTTGAAGATGGACAAATTGTCCGGTCTACCGTAACTTCCATTGAAAAGGGAAGTAACGGAGACCCAGGTGAAAAACTTGCCCGCTTTTCTTCGGACCGAGAAATCGTTGGTAATATCCAAAAGAACAGCCCATTTGGTATTTTTGGTGAAATGGTAAAAGAATTAAAAAATGGTGTTATGGATAAACCACTTCCTATCGCATTATCACATCAAGTAAAAGAAGGACCTGCAAAGATATTAACGGTCGTTAATGATGACCAAGTAGAAGAATTTGATATCGAAATTGTCAGCACAATTCCGCAAAAGTTTCCAGCAACCAAAGGCATGGTAATAAAAGTAACCGACCCTAAGCTCCTTAAAAAAACAGGAGGTATTGTTCAAGGGATGAGCGGCAGCCCAATTATTCAAGATGGAAAACTAATTGGAGCAGTTACACATGTTTTTGTTAATGATCCAACCTCAGGATACGGGGTACACATTGAATGGATGTTAAATGAAGCTGGAATTAACATATATGAAATGCCAAAAAATAAAGCGAGTTAGGACATTGGAGCAAAATAGGAAAATCCCCCTATTTTGCTTTTTACATAAACATTTTTCGACAAAAAACATCCATATTTTAGAAATAACGCGGTTTACGTCGAAAGGGTGAGAAAAACAAAGAAAAGATAAGATTTTATCACTATTTTAAGAAATATTAAAAAAATGAGAGGAATTTTTGTTGCATTGTCGAATTTCTAATTTAGAATAGAATTAGGAGAATACAACTGATTAGAAATGTTAGATGAAATAGATCTTATGATTTAAACCCGAGGAGGAACTAGAAGTGAAGAAAATTAAAGTTTGTGTCGTTGATGACAATAGGGAGCTAGTTGGATTATTAGAGGACTTTATTTCGTCCCAAGATGATATGGAAGTTGTAGGAATTGCTCATAATGGACAAGAATGTCTAGAAATGTTATCGACAACCGATCCAGACGTTCTAGTTTTGGATATTATTATGCCGCACCTTGATGGTTTGGCTGTACTTGAGCGCCTCCGTGATCTTAAAAAGGGAGTACTTCCCAACGTCATTATGCTCACTGCCTTTGGTCAGGAAGATGTGACAAAAAAAGCAGTTGAACTTGGTGCTTCCTACTTTATTTTGAAACCATTTGATATGGAGAATTTAGGAAGCCATATTCGACAAGTTAGCGGAAATAACAATTCATTTACACGAAAATCAACATCAACAACTTATCGTTCTCAAACTGAGCAAAAACCTAAAAATTTGGATGCTAGTATTACAAGCATCATTCATGAAATTGGTGTCCCAGCACATATTAAAGGATATCTGTACTTACGCGAGGCCATTTCAATGGTATATAACGATATCGAACTTTTAGGGTCAATTACGAAAGTGTTGTATCCAGATATCGCCAAAAAATATAACACAACAGCGAGCCGTGTGGAACGAGCAATCCGTCATGCCATTGAAGTGGCTTGGAGTCGTGGAAACATTGATTCCATTTCCTCGCTATTTGGATACACTGTCAGCATGTCTAAGGCAAAACCGACCAATTCTGAATTTATTGCCATGGTTGCTGATAAATTGAGGCTTGAACACAAGGCATCTTGAAATAATAATTAATTGTAAGCCTTCATAGAAAGAAATGAAGGCTTTTTTTTAAAACACTTAAAGATGGTGTTTTTATTTATGTTATTTTTTCTCCTCTTTCTCCAATTCCATCAGTTTTTGGATGAGAATATGTTGGGGCATATGCATAATCTGTTCTATAGGCACATTTAACTTTTGGGATAGCTTGATTGTTGTTTCTGGTGATAACTGTAAAGGTTTCATTGAAATCCTCCAATTAGAAAGTTGGGAAGTGAAAATATGACTCAGATTTTTGCGCACCGTGGCTATTCGGCTTCTTTTGCAGAAAATACATTAGGAGCCTTTCGTGAAGCAGAAAAAGCAGGTGCAGATGGGTTGGAATTGGATGTTCAGTTAACAAAAGACGGCGAATTAGTTGTCATTCATGATGAAAAAGTAAACCGAACAACGAACGGGAACGGGTTTGTAAAAGATTTCTTATTTAAAGATCTTCGGAAATTGAACGCCAATCTAAAAAGCAAAAAAGAACCTATACCTGCATTAACTGAAGTTCTTGAGTGGCTTACTTCCAATAGATTATTATGTAATATTGAATTAAAGAATGCGCTATTTCCCTATAAGGGAATGGAAGAAAAAGTCATTCAACTTGTTCGAAAATTTAATTTAATGGATCGGATTATTATTTCCTCTTTCAATCACTATAGTATTGTCTATAGTTACAGCCTAGCACCTGAAATTGAAATAGCCCCTCTTTTTCTTGAAGGCATCTACATGCCATGGATTTATTCCCAAGCGATCCGAGCAAAGGGGATCCATCCAAAATATTCAGTCATGTCTGATGATGTTATCATAAATACAATAAATAACGGGATTGCCGTACGGCCATATACTGTTAATAAAGAGATAGATATGCATCGCCTTTTTAAGATTAATTGCACGGCGTTTATTACGGATGATCCAGTAAAAGCGTTAAAAATACGAAAACAATATGAAAAGAGTCCGTAGAGGCCTCTTTTTATTTTGTATTTTTAAACCTTTTTTGAACCTTGCTTCTTTTTCGGTCTCGATGAAAGATAAATCCTGCCACAAACCCTAGACCGCCGACAAAAAAGATAAGCCCGGCTAGAAATTGCAACAATAAATTAGGGAATGGGGCTTGTAAAATCCCGAATAACATATCACGCATTAATTTAATACCAACAGCAGCCAAAATTCCAGGAATCAATACTATGATGAGGGCAATTATTCGCTTCATAAATAAATCCTTCCAGTTCAAATTTTACTGTAATATCATGTCATATTAAGATTATATCTCATCAAAATATTATTATATAGATAAAATTTGTCAAGGATTGTGATTGGTTATAAAATAGATATGAAAAAAGTTGCATATTTTTCTTAAGATGATATGAAAAAAGTTTCTTAAAGGGGTAGAAAAAATGCAAAATGTCATGATTGTTGGTGCTGGTAAAGGTGGTACGGCAATCTTAAAAATTTTAAAAGAATCTGAAGTATTAAAAGTCAGTGTGGTAATTGATCGGAACTTGGATGCACCGGGGATTTTATTCGCACAAGAAGAGGGGATAAAAACAGGGGAAGACTGGCGCCCATTTTTAGCAGGTTCTATTGATATTATCATTGAAGTAACAGGAAACGATACTGTTTTCCAAGAACTTAGAAAAGCTAAAAGTCAAAATACCATTCTTATTCCAGGAAGCGTTGCATTTCTGGTCGCAAAAATTATGCAAGAAAAAGAGGAGCTAATTGAAAAGCACAAAAATGAATCCTACCAGCAGGAACTAATCTTTAATGCTGCAAATGATGGAATGATTGTTATTGATAAGTACGGAAAGGTCATTTTATTCAACAAACGGGCACAAGAAATCATGGGTGTAAAGCGTGTACAGGCAATTGGGAAATTTGTTGTTGATGTTATTCCAACAACAAGGCTGCCTCAAATTTTAGAAACAAGAAGAATTGAAGCAAACCAAGAAATGGTTCTGAGTAATGATAGAAAAATCATTACGACCCGTATTCCAATTATTGAGGAAAATGGGACCTTAATAGGTGCGTTTGCTGTTTTTAAAGATATTACTGAGGTTGTTAATCTTGCGGAAGAACTTACGGATTTAAAGGAAATTCAAACGATGTTGCAAGCCATTATCCATTCTAGTGATGATGCAATTTCTGTTGTGGATGAAAATGGCAGAGGCATTCTTATTAATCCAGCATACTCCCGTATTACTGGACTGACCCATGATCAGATTATTGGTCAACCAGCTACAGCAGATATTTCTGAAGGGGAGAGTATGCACATGAAGGTGTTGCAAACCAGAAGAGCTGTACGCGGCGTTCCGATGAGAGTGGGGCCAAACAAACGAGAAGTAATAGTAAATGTGGCCCCGATTATCGTAAAAGGGAAATTAAAAGGCAGTGTTGGCGTTATTCATGATATGTCCGAAATAAAATCACTGAATAGAGAATTGAACCGCGCACGACAACTGATCCGCAAGCTTGAAGCGAAATACACCTTTGAGGATATAATTGCTCAATCTGATGAAATGATGCTTGCGATTGAACAAGCTAAACTAGGAGCGAAAACACCTGCAACCGTTCTCCTTAGGGGTGAATCAGGAACCGGGAAAGAATTGTTTGCCCATGCTATACATAATGCAAGCGACCGTAAATATAACAACTTTATCAGGGTCAATTGCGCAGCAATTTCGGAAACATTGTTAGAAAGTGAACTATTCGGCTATGAGGAAGGTGCTTTTTCTGGTGCAATGAGAGGAGGAAAAAGAGGCTTTTTCGAAGAAGCTAATAATGGGAGTATTTTTCTCGATGAAATTGGCGAACTTCCAGTGAATACACAAGCAAAATTACTTAGAGTACTTCAAGAAAAAGAAATTATCCGAGTCGGTGGGACAAAGCCAATTTCCATTAATGTAAGAATTATTGCGGCAACTAATGTCAATTTAGAAAAGGGTATTGCTAAAGGCTCCTTTCGGGAAGACTTATATTATCGTTTAAATCGAATGCCAATCCATATCCCTCCATTAAGGAAGCGAAAAGAGGAAATTCCTCTTTTGAATGAGCGGCTTATTCAAAAAATAAGCCAGGACTATGGACGAAACGTTGAAGGAATCACACCGGCAGCGTTACACCAGATAATGGATTATGACTGGCCAGGAAATGTTCGAGAATTAGAAAATATTCTTGGCAGAGCGATTATTTTTATGAATTATTATGAGCTCCTTATTGACGTTCATCACCTACCAGAGTTAAAAAATAAAAAAAGCACAAATGAACCTTCTTTAAGCTACAGTAACGATTCCTTTGTGATAGACCGTTCCTTATCAGATATGATGGATGAATATGAGACGAAAATTATTAAGCAGACACTTCTTCGCTTAAATGGAAATAAGACATTGACAGCGAAAACGCTGGGATTGTCTGTGAGGAATTTATATTATAAGCTTGAAAAATACAACATTGAAAAGAATAGCATGCAATAAATTTCGTAGTATGAAAAGTGTTTCATACTTTAGGATGAATAATAAAGCGTTTTCATGGGGATTTGTTTGGCACGGAAATTGCATATTACATTATGGGAGTTGCAGTAAGAGGAGAAAGGGTTGATGACAACTTGTTGCTGGATTCACTAATTAACAAAGCAGCCCAAGTAAGTTCAAACACTGTTGCAGTTGCTGCTGCAGAAGATCTAGAAGTCATTGAAGCGGTTATAGCTGCATTAGACCGGAATCTTGCCAATTTTATTCTATTTGGTGATGAAGAAAAAATAAATTCAATTATTGAATTAAAAAAACAGAAAAACATTAGAAATAATTATCTAAAAGTTATCAATGCAAATTCTAATGCTGCTGCTGCAGAATTAGCTGTAAAGGCCGTTTTTAACAAAGAAGCAAATGTCTTAATGAAAGGTAATATTCCAACAAATATTTTCTTAAAAGCAGTCTTGAATAAGGAATACGGACTTAGGACTGGAAATGTTTTATCACATATTGCTGCATTTGAGGTTCCAGGTTTCAATCGTTTTACTATTGTAACAGATGCTGCAATGAATATTGCTCCCGATTTAGAAGAGAAAGCACAAATTATTAAGAATGCTGTTTCCCTTGCGAGGTCGATTGGAATAGAAATACCTAAAGTGGCCCCTATTGCTGCCGTGGAAGTAGTTAATCCGGCAATGCAGGCTACATTAGATGCAGCATTATTAACTGTGATGAATAAACGAGGACAAATATCTGATTGTATAGTAGATGGCCCGTTAGCTTTAGATAATGCCGTATCAACACTGGCTGCCGAACACAAAGGAATTCATAGTGAAGTGGCGGGAAATGCAGATATTTTATTAGTACCAACTATCGAAGTAGGTAATGTATTATATAAATCATTAATATATTTCGCAAATGCAAAAGTCGGTGCGGTAATAGCCGGGGCAAAGGCACCAATTGTGTTAACGTCCAGAGCTGATTCTGCTGAAAGTAAGCTTTATTCTCTTGCACTGGCATTATGCTGTGCAACAACAAATAGATAGTCAATATTCGAGGAGGAATTTTACATGGAAATTTTCAAGTACTTAGAACAATACGATTATGAGCAAGTAGTATTCTGCCAGGATAAACAATCAGGATTAAAAGCAATTATTGCTATTCATGATACAACTTTAGGGCCAGCATTGGGTGGAACACGTATGTGGACTTATGCATCTGAAGAAGCTGCAATTGAAGATGCCCTACGCTTAGCAAAAGGAATGACTTATAAGAATGCTGCCGCAGGATTAAATCTTGGTGGAGGTAAAACGGTTATCATCGGCGATCCAAGAAAAGATAAGAATGAAGCCATGTTTCGTGCATTTGGCCGTTACATCCAAGGACTAAACGGCAGATATATTACAGCAGAAGATGTTGGTACAACAGTCGCTGATATGGATTTAATTCATGAAGAGACAGATTTTGTAACTGGAATTTCACCGGCGTTTGGCTCATCAGGTAATCCTTCCCCAGTAACTGCTTTCGGTGTTTACCGCGGTATGAAAGCAGCAGCAAAAGAGGCGTTTGGAACAGATTCACTTGAAGGAAAAGTAGTTGCTGTTCAGGGTGTTGGAAATGTAGCCTATACACTTTGTGAATATTTGCATGAAGAAGGGGCTCAACTTATTGTAACGGACATTAATAAAGAGGCGGTTAACCGTGCTGTTGAAGCATTTGGTGCACTTGCGGTCGACCCTGATGAAATTTATGGTGTAGAATGTGATATCTATGCTCCGTGTGCTTTAGGGGCAACAATTAATGATGAAACGATTCCACAGCTAAAAGCAAAAGTTATTGCTGGTTCAGCTAACAATCAATTAAAAGATACCCGTCACGGTGATATCATCCACGAAATGGGAATTGTTTATGCTCCCGATTATGTTATTAATGCTGGCGGGGTAATCAATGTTGCTGATGAACTCTATGGCTACAACCAAGAACGGGCAATGAAAAAGGTTGAACAGCTTTATGCAACAATTGAAAAAGTAATTGAAATTTCAAAACGTGATGGTATTCCAACATACGTAGCAGCGGATCGGATGGCAGAAGAAAGAATTGCAAGGATTCGTAATTCAAGAAGCCAATTCCTCCAAAATGGCCACCATATCTTAAGTCATAGAATATCTAGATAGGAACCTTATATTAAAAATTGCTGTGTTATAGGTCATTGTTGATTTTTGTAGCTATGTTGACTGGAGTGGAAATCAACAGGCAAGTTTAACTAAGCCTCAAAAATATATCCGCAGAGCGCTGAATGGGAATTCAGCGTCTTTGCCTTTCATAGGGCACTTATAGTTATATTAAATTACCATAAGACTTCAACCATAAGAAATCCAAAATGGAGGTCAAATACGTTGCAAGATAATGAATATCGGATTCTCGTCATCAACCCAGGCTCGACATCCACGAAAATTGGGGTTTTCGATAATGATATTTCCATTTTAGAAAAAACAATTCGTCATGATTCAGAGGATATAAACTCTTTTGCAAATATAATTGATCAATATGAATTTAGAAAAACAACAATTTTGGAAATACTGGATAATGAAGGTATAAATATTTCCAAACTGTCTGCTGTATGTGGCCGTGGAGGTTTGCTTAGACCAATAGAAGGTGGAACCTATGCCGTTAATGATGTGATGTTAGCTGATCTTCGGTCTGGTTATGCCGGACAGCATGCATCAAATCTTGGCGGAATCATTGCATACGAAATCGCTTCTGGACTAAATATTCCCTCCTTCATCGTTGATCCTGTTGTTGTTGATGAGCTTGAACCACTAGCGAGAATTTCTGGATTTTCCTTAATTGAACGGAAAAGTATCTTTCATGCCTTGAATCAAAAAGCAGTCGCAAGAAGGGTAGCAAAGGAATTAGGGGAAAAATACAATGACTTAAATTTAATTGTTACCCATATGGGTGGTGGGATTACCGTTGGTATCCATAAACATGGTAAGGTAATTGATGTAAATAATGGTCTTCATGGAGATGGGCCATTTAGCCCTGAACGTGCTGGAACCGTTCCAGTTGGGGATTTAGTAGCACTTTGTTATTCGGGAGAATATTACCGTGATGAAATAATGAAGATGCTTGTGGGCCAAGGTGGCCTTGTTGGCTACCTAGGAACTAATGATGCTGTAAAGGTAGAACAAAGAATAGCAGCTGGTGATGATGAGGCAAAGCTTGTATATGATGCAATGGCCTATCAAGTAGCAAAGGAAATTGGGGCTGCTAGTGCTGTATTATCAGGAAAAGTGGATGCAATTATATTGACTGGCGGCCTTGCCTACGGAAAAGGATTTGTGAAATCTATCACCGACCGAATTAATTGGATTGCTGATGTTATTGTTCAGCCAGGGGAAAACGAACTTCAAGCTCTAGCTGAAGGAGCACTTCGAGTCTTACGAGGTGAAGAAGAGGAAAAAGTTTATCCGGGTAAATTTAAAACAGCTAAAATTTAAGGTACTTGGGGAGGAAAGAAAATGGCACAAGAATATGATTTGGTCGTTCTTGGCGGGGGAACTGGTGGCTATGTAGCTGCCATTAGGGCCTCTCAGCTTGGATTGAAAACAGCTATTGTAGAAAAAGGAAAACTTGGCGGGACATGTTTACATAAAGGATGTATTCCAAGTAAAGCGCTCCTTAGAAGTGCGGAAGTTTATGCAACAACCAAACATAGTAAAGATTTTGGGGTTATCACTAGTGATGTAACGGTTGATTTTAGTTTAGTACAGGATCGGAAAAATAAAATAATTGATCAACTTCACAAAGGAGTTCAGCATTTAATGAAGCAAGGCAAAATCGATGTCTATGAAGGATTAGGCAGAATCTTGGGACCATCCATCTTTTCACCGATGCCGGGAACAATTTCTGTTGAAATGAATAACGGGAAAGAAAACGAAATGCTGCTTCCGAAAAATGTAATTGTCGCAACAGGTTCTAGACCGAGGACACTTCCAGGGCTTGAAATTGATGGAGAATATATAATGTCCTCTGATGAAGCATTGCAGTTAGAAACACTTCCAAGTTCCATCATAATTGTTGGTGGGGGTGTAATTGGAATTGAATGGGCGTCTATGTTATCGGATTTTGGTGTGACAGTAACGGTTATTGAGTATGCTGACCGCATTATTCCGACAGAAGACAAGGAAATCTCAAAAGAAATGCAGCGCTTAATGAAGAAAAAGGGAATTAAACTTGTTACAAGTGCAAAAGTGCTCCCAGAAACGTTGGTTAAGGATAATGGCGTGGCAATTTCTGCAGAAGTTAAAGGAGCATTGAAAGAGTTTAAAGCAGAAAAAATTCTAGTTTCGGTTGGACGTCAAGCAAATACAGAAGGAATTGGGCTTGATAATACAGAAATACAAGTGGAGAAGGGTTTTATTTTAACAAATGAATTTTTTCAAACAAAAGAATCACATATTTATGCGATTGGTGATGTGATTGGTGGATTACAACTGGCCCATGTTGCTTCACATGAAGGGATTGTAGCTGTTGAACATATCGCTGGGAAAGATCCTTCTCCATTTGACTATAATTTGGTCTCTAGATGTATTTATAGTAATCCAGAAGTTTCAAGCGTCGGGATAACAGAAGATCAAGCAATAGAAAAAGGTCATAAAGTGAAAATTGGTAAGTTTTCTTTCCGTGCTATTGGGAAGGCACTTGTTTTTGGAGAATCTGATGGATTTGTAAAAATTGTTGCTGATGAGGAGTCCAATGATATTCTTGGGGTGCATATGATTGGTCCACATGTAACGGATATGATTACCGAGGCAGGACTTGCGATGGTATTAGATGCGACACCGTGGGAAATTGCACATACAATTCATCCACACCCAACTTTGTCAGAGGCAATTGGTGAAGCTGCACTCGCAGTTGATGGGAAAGCAATCCATTCTTAAAAGAATTAATAAAAAACATTGTAAAGGTTTTAGTGTCTAGCTGCAGCGCCTAGCCCCTCGAGGTCGCTTCGATCCTGTCGATGAAGTCAAAAGAACGACTTCATCGGCAGGCTCTCCAGCGCTTGTCGGGGCTGATAAAGGCGCTTCCGCATTTCTATGAACAATTGGGAGGTATGAAATAAATGACAGAAAAGCGTCATGATGCTTTAGGTTTAAGCGACGGAAAAGTATTGGAAATGTATGAAACTATGCTTTTAGCCCGCCGAATTGATGAACGGATGTGGTTATTGAACCGTGCTGGTAAAATACCATTTGTTATTTCTTGTCAAGGTCAAGAAGCAGCACAGGTGGGAGCAGCATTTGCACTAGATCGTGAAAAAGATTATGTTCTTCCGTATTATCGTGATATGGGGGTAGTGTTGGCTTTTGGTATGACCCCAAGGGAACTGATGCTATCCGGTTTTGCAAAAGCAGAAGACCCTAACTCTGGTAGTCGGCAAATGCCTGGCCATTTTGGTCAAAAGAAAAATCGGATTGTCACAGGTTCTTCGCCAGTTACAACTCAAGTTCCACATGCAGTTGGAATTGCCCTTGCCGGGAAGATGGAAAGAAAAGACCTGGTTACGTTTGTAACATTTGGAGAGGGTTCCTCTAACCAAGGGGATTTCCATGAAGGGGCAAACTTTGCTGGTGTACATAAACTTCCAGTTATCTTCATGTGTGAAAATAACAAGTACGCGATCTCTGTCCCAATCGAAAAACAATTAGCTTGTGAAAAGGTTTCAGATCGTGCAATTGGATATGGTATGCCTGGCTTTACTGTTAATGGGAACGACCCATTAGAAGTTTATAAAGTCGTAAAGGAAGCAGCGGAACGTGGCCGTCGTGGGGAAGGCCCTTCATTAATTGAAACCATATCGTATCGTCTAACTCCACACTCTTCTGATGATGACGACCGATCCTACCGTGCTCCAGATGAGGTTGCAAAAGCCAAAACACAAGACCCAATTATAACTTTTGGGGCCTATTTAAAGGAAACTGGTGTCATGGATGATGAGTTGGAAAAGGAAATCAATGACCGCGTGATGAAGCAAGTGAATGAAGCGACTGACTATGCAGAAAATGCTCCTTATTCTGCACCTGAAGAAGCACTGAAATATGTTTATGCGGATTTGTAAGGGGGATGTAACATGGCGATAATTTCATATATTGATTCAATCACAATGGCAATGCGAGAAGAAATGGAACGAGATCCAAGGGTATTTGTCCTTGGTGAAGATGTTGGCGTAAAGGGCGGTGTGTTTAAGGCAACGCAAGGATTGTATGAGCAATTTGGGGAAGAGCGTGTCATTGATACACCACTTGCCGAATCAGCAATTGCTGGGGTAGGAATCGGTGCAGCGATGTACGGCATGCGGCCGATTGCCGAAATGCAATTTGCCGACTTTATTATGCCGGCAGTTAATCAAATTATCTCGGAAGCAGCAAAAATCCGCTATCGCTCCAATAACGACTGGAACTGTCCGATGGTTATTCGTGCGCCATACGGCGGGGGTGTTCATGGTGCACTTTATCATTCCCAGTCAGTTGAAGCTGTTTTTGCTAATCAGCCTGGATTGAAAATTGTGATGCCCTCCACACCTTACGATGCGAAGGGACTATTAAAAGCTGCCGTCCGTGATAATGATCCGGTATTATTCTTCGAACATAAACGGGCCTATCGATTAATCAAAGGTGAGGTCCCGACTGATGATTACACCCTTCCAATCGGAAAAGCGGATGTAAAGCGCCAGGGAGAAGATATTACTGTTATTACTTATGGTCTATGTGTTCATTTTGCCCTTCAAGCCGCTGAAAAATTAGCGAAGGATGGAATCTCAACACATATTCTTGATTTGAGGACCGTGTATCCACTTGATAAAGAAGCAATCATTGAAGCTGCATCGAAAACGGGTAAGGTCCTTCTTGTTACAGAGGATAACAAAGAAGGCAGCATTATTAGCGAAGTCTCTGCGATCATAGCTGAAAATTGCTTATTTGAATTAGATGCACCAATTATGCGCTTAGCTGGACCGGATGTACCGGCAATGCCGTATTCTCCAACAATGGAAAAATTCTTTATGGTAAATCCGGATAAAGTCGAAAAAGCCATGCGCGAGCTTGCTGAGTATTAAACGAAAAGCGGAGGCGACTCGTTCAGCCCCGACAAGCGATGGAGGTCCTGACAGTGAAGTCGTTTTTTGACTTCATTGGCAGGACCGAAGCGACTCGAGGGGCTAGGCGCTGGAGCTGGACAATAGGAGGGTGTAAAAAGTGGTAATTGAACAAATCAAAATGCCTCAGTTAGGGGAAAGTGTAACCGAAGGTACGATTAGTAAATGGCTCGTATCCGTTGGCGATAAAGTAAATAAATACGACCCCCTAGCAGAGGTTATGACAGATAAGGTAAATGCAGAAGTTCCATCCTCCTTTACAGGTGTGGTTAAGGAGTTAATCGCTGAAGAAGGTGAAACATTAGCAGTTGGTGAAATGATTTGCACAATTGAAATGGAAGGTGGAACTCCCCAGGAAACTGCGGCTTTAGTAACAAGCGATGCCGCTGCACAAAGCGTTGCAGTAAGTGCAGAACCAGTGGACCAAGGAAACAAGGCCCGTTATTCACCTGCAGTTCTAAAAATTTCTCAAGAGCATGGGATCGATTTAACAAAGGTGTCAGGCACCGGTGCTGGCGGGCGAATTACCAGAAAAGATCTATTAAAATTAATTGAATCAGGAAATATTCCAGTTGCAGAACAAAATGTTGAAGCTAACAAAGAGTCAGCAGTTGTGGAAGCACCAACACAAGCAGCAGCTCAGTCAGTTTCTACGCCTACAGCATCTGCACAATCTGTCAATATTCCGGTTGCAGTTGGTGATATTGAAATCCCTGTGACAGGCATCCGCAAAGCGATTGCCGCTAATATGCTGCGCAGTAAACACGAAGCACCGCATGCCTGGACAATGATTGAAGTGGATGCAACTAATTTGGTGGAGTACCGCAATTCCCTCAAAGATGAATTTAAGAAAAAAGAAGGCTTCAATTTAACTTTCTTCGCTTTCTTTGTCAAAGCCGTTGCGCAAGCACTGAAAGAATTCCCGCAAATCAATTCGATGTGGGCGGGAGATAAAATCATCCAAAAGAAAGATATCAATATTTCGATTGCAGTGGCAACGGATGATGCTCTCTATGTTCCTGTCATTAAACAGGCAGATGAAAAAACAGTTAAGGGGATTGCACGTGAAATCTCTGAACTTGCAGTCAAAGTGAGAACAGGCAAGCTAAAATCAGAAGATATGCAAGGCGGAACCTTCACCGTAAACAACACAGGTTCATTCGGATCTGTTCAATCAATGGGTATCATCAATTATCCGCAAGCAGCCATTTTGCAAGTGGAGTCCATCGTCAAGCGTCCAGTTGTCATGAATAATGGAATGATTGCTGTCCGTGACATGGTGAATTTATGTATGTCACTTGATCATAGAGTGTTGGACGGACTTGTTTGCGGCCGATTCCTACAACGCGTAAAAGAAATACTTGAAAATACATCAAAATCAACAACTTCGATTTATTAAACAAAACAACCGCTTCCATGCTTGGCAGCGGTTATCTTGTTTTTAATTGCTTGAATTGTGTTTGTACCATAAAATAGTACTTAGTAGAATTAATTGAATTTTAATTCAATTATGTATAATGGGAGGGGGATGAAAAGTTTGGAAAAAATAAAGAACCAGTCTTTTCCTTCAGGATCCACACATGAATGGGAAACTAAAGCAGAGCAATCTTTAAAAGGAAAAACGGTTGAATCCTTACAAACTACTACATATGAAAACATTATTTTGAAACCGCTTTATACCCACCAAGATGAGCGACTAGTATCTGATTTTCCAGGAGGTTCAGATTTTAGAAGAGGGACCTATCCGTTAGGTTACTTGACGAATGACTGGGTGGTCGCCCAACAACTCTCCTATCAAACCGCAGAAGACTTGGAGCAGAAACTCAGACAATCAATTAATAAAGGCCAAACGGCTATTTCATTTAAAGTCTCAAAAGCTTTACTAGAAGTCGAAACAAACCTAGCAAAATTATTAGGAGAATCCTATTGTCAATATCCATTTTCAATTAACGCAAAAGGTTTACAAATTGCTTTTCTTTCGGAATTAGAAAGAATGGCGGATCAAGAAGGGGCTATCGACAAAATCCGAGGATATATTGGGGCTGATCCCGTCGCCATTTTCGCTGAAGAGGGATGTATTTCTGAGGAATTTTTCAATCATTGGGTAAAAAACATTGTCCACTCAAATGAGAAATTGCCTAATGTGCGTACAATTCTAATAGATACTGCTCCATATCATAATGGTGGGGCGAGCGCTGTTCAAGAACTAGGGATCGCAATGGCTGAAGGGGTATTTTATCTTGAAAACCTTCAGAATGCAGGCATGGAACTGGATGAAATCTTTGCAAAAATGATCTTCCAATTTTCGATTGGCAGCAATTTTTTTATGGAAATCGCAAAACTTCGCGCCGCTCGAGTACTGTGGAATCGAATAAGTAATGTTTACGGATCAACTGATGATAGGGGCAGGATGCATATAGCTGCTGAAACTTCTTCTTTCACAAAAACAGTAAATGACCCGTATGTAAACCTTCTGCGTGCTGGAAATGAAGCCTTTGCGGCCGTGGTTGGGGGCATTCAATACTTGCATGTACGACCCTTCGATGATCTCACAGGTGCCACTTCGTTTTCGGAAAGAATTGCTAGAAATACTCAACTTCTTTTGAAGGAAGAAGCACATCTAACAAAAGTGATAGATCCAGCTGGAGGTTCTTGGTATGTGGAAGAACTAACCAATGACTTAGCTGAAAAAGCTTGGGGATTTTTTCAACAAATTGAAGCAAATGGTGGCATTCTAGAAACTTTAAAATCAAATTGGCTGCAGCAGGAGATTGCTGTTGTCTATGAAAAAAAGAATCAAGATGTTCAAACAAGAAAGAAAAGCATTGTTGGAACAAATGTCTATGCTAATCTGGATGAAATTGTTACGCATAAAAAAACTCAAACGAGAAATTCATATTTTACTAATATGGAACACTCGTTAATAAAAATGGAGGCCATTCCTGATCTGAGATTGGCAGAACCATTTGAAGAATTGCGAAATAAGGCAAAGGATCTCGAAGAAAAATTAGGCTCAAAGCCGACTGTAGGGTTGATTTGTCTTGGTGGATTAAAGCAGCACAAAGCAAGACTTGATTTTATGAAGGGCTTTCTTGCAGCAGGCGGTTTGAAAGCAGCCGAAAGTAAGCCGATATTATCTTTAGAGGATGCTAGACAATTTATTTTAGAAACGCCTGCCAAGTATTATTGCTTATGCGGAACGAATGAACAATATGAAATAAACGGTTATGAAATCCTCCCTGCTCTAAAAACTGAATTCCCTGAGTTGATTTTTTACTTAGCAGGCCTTCCAGAAAAAGAGGAACTGGACCAATGGAAGGATGCTGGTATTAAGCAGTTTATCCATATGAAAAGCAATTGCTACGAAACGCTTACGACAATCCTTAACGACCTGGAGGTGAGCAAGATTGAAGAAACAAAAGCCTGATTTTCAAAATATTTCTTTATTTGACGATCAAAGTTTTATGACCAAAGAAGAGTGGAAGCAAAAAGTACACCAAGAGATAAATACCTCCATTGATGATTTACTGTTCGAGACAAATGAACAAATCAGTTTAAAACCGCTCTATACAAAAGAAGATCGTGAAGACCTTGAGCATATAGACAATCTGCCGGGACTCCCTCCTTATACAAGAGGGCCTTATCCAACGATGTATGTTAATCGGCCGTGGACAGTGAGACAATATGCAGGCTTTTCAACTGCAGAGGAAAGCAATGCCTTTTATCGTAGAAATTTAGCGATGGGGCAAAAGGGATTATCGGTTGCCTTTGATTTAGCCACTCACCGCGGCTATGACTCTAATCATCCACGTGTTGTCGGAGATGTCGGTAAAGCAGGGGTGGCCATTGATTCTATCCTTGATATGAAGACGTTATTTGAGGGGATACCTTTAGACCGAATGTCCGTTTCAATGACCATGAACGGGGCCGTTCTGCCCATTCTTGCTTTTTTCATCGTGACGGCTGAAGAACAAGGTGTAAGGCAGGAGAAGCTGGCTGGAACCATTCAAAATGACATTTTAAAGGAATATATGGTTCGTAATACTTATATTTACCCTCCGGAAATGTCAATGAAAATAATAGCTGATATTTTTGAATATACGTCAAAATACATGCCAAAGTTTAATAGTATTAGTATTTCGGGCTATCATATGCAGGAGGCTGGTGCACCAGCTGATTTAGAACTAGCTTATACACTAGCGGATGGTCTGGAATATGTACGTACGGGTCTCAAGGCAGGAATTGAAATAGATTCATTTGCACCAAGATTATCCTTTTTTTGGGCAATTGGGATGAATTATTTCATGGAAGTAGCTAAAATGCGTGCTGCTCGATTGATTTGGGCAAAAATGATGAAATCTTTTCATCCTAAAAATGAAAAATCATTAGCGTTACGCACCCATTCGCAAACATCTGGCTGGAGTTTGACAGAGCAAGATCCTTTTAATAATGTTACACGTACATTAATCGAAGCACATGCTGCGGCAATGGGGCATACCCAATCCCTGCATACAAACGCCTTGGATGAAGCGATTGCACTGCCAACTGACTTTTCTGCTCGGATTGCTCGAAACACGCAATTGTTTTTGCAAGAAGAAACGGGGATTACAAATGTTATTGATCCGTGGGCAGGCTCCTATTACGTTGAAAAATTGACAGATGAATTGGTTAATAGAGCATGGACACATATTGAGGAGATTGAAGGTCTAGGTGGCATGGCTAAAGCCATTGAGACTGGGCTTCCAAAAATGAGAATTGAAGAGGCAGCCGCTAGAAGGCAAGCACAAATTGATTCTGGAAAAGAAGTCATCATTGGTGTCAACCGTTACCGCCTTGAGAAGGAAGAAGCAATTGATATTTTAGATATCGATAATACAGCGGTTCGATTGAAACAAATTGAAAAATTAAATGTATTAAAAGCTAATCGTGATGACAAACAAGTGGAAGAAACGATAACCGCTTTAACGAAAGCAGCGGAAACAGGTAAGTACAACCTCTTGGAGCTTGCTGTCAAGGCGGCAAGAGCGAGGGCGACTCTTGGGGAGATTTCCGATGCCATCGAAAAAGTAGCAAATCGACATAAAGCGGTCATCCATGCAATTAGCGGAGTATATAGTAAAGCTTTTAGTAATGAGGAAGAAATTTTGATAGTAAAAGAAATGTCCGACGAATTCCTGAAGAATGAAGGTAGAAGACCCAGAATTCTGATTGCAAAAATGGGTCAGGACGGACATGACCGCGGGGCAAAGGTCATCGCCACTGCATTTGCTGATTTGGGATTTGATGTTGATATTGGTCCATTATTCCAAACACCAGAAGAAACGGCCTTGCAGGCAATTGAGAACGATGTCCATGTCATTGGTATGAGCTCGCTTGCTGCTGGGCACAAGACGCTACTGCCACAATTAGTGGCTGAACTGAAAAAACTAGGACGTGAAGATATCTTAGTTGTTATTGGTGGTGTTATTCCAGCACAGGATTACCAATTTTTATACGATAACGGAGCAGTGGCTATCTTCGGACCTGGGACAGTGATTCCGATAGCAGCGCAAAAAGTAATCAAGGCAATTTATCTTCAACTCGGTTATGAGGAAGTGGCAGAGTAATGGCTGCAGATCAAAAACCCGAATGGAGCGATCCAAGAAAGCCCGAACTTTGCTCAAGTGTGGTAAGAAAAGGGGAGGAACTTGAAGGTCAAGCAACTTCTTTGCAAAAAAATATTCGATTTAAAAAACGTAACTCTTCAGAACCAGAAGTTGAAGAATTATTTGACGGGGTGCTGAAAGGAAACAGAGGCTTGCTTGCTCGTGCTATTACTCTTGTAGAAAGTAATGCAGAGCATCATTTCCAAAAATCACAAGAGTTACTGCAAAGATTGCTGCCTTACAGCGGAAACTCGATAAGGGTTGGAATTACTGGGGTGCCTGGTGCTGGGAAAAGTACTTTTATCGAAGAGTTTGGAATGTATCTCTGCAGTTTGGGTCTAAAGGTGGCTGTATTAGCAATTGATCCAACTTCGAGTATCTCGGGTGGGAGTATTTTGGGAGATAAAACGCGTATGGAACAGTTAGCAAGGAATCCACGTGCGTTTATCCGTCCGTCACCATCGGCAGGAAAGCTCGGTGGTGTTCATCGAAAAACAAGAGAATCGATGCTGCTATGTGAGGCATCGGGATTTAATGTGATATTAATAGAAACGGTCGGTGTCGGACAAAGTGAATTTATCATCAGGGATATGGTCGACTTTTTTATGCTACTGGTGCTGACTGGAGCAGGTGATGAACTGCAAGGCATGAAGAAAGGGATCCTGGAGCTTGCTGATGCGATAATTGTCCATAAAGCAGACGGGGATAATAAACAAAAGGCAGAATTGACAAGGAAAGATTATAATCGAATCCTTCACTTTCTGCAGCCAGCGACAAAAGGTTGGATTTCAAAAGCCCATACCTGTTCATCTTTGACTCAAGTAGGAATTGATAAGATATGGGAAGTTATTCAAGCATTTGAATCGAGAGGAAAGTTCACTGGAGTCTTGGAAGATAGAAGGAATGCCCAATCAAGAGAATGGCTCCATGCAATGATTACGGATCAGTTGCACTATCATTTTTATCACCATCCTGAGATCATGAACCAGCTGCCAAAATTAGAGAATGAAGTAATTGCAGGTGGAAAGACAGTCGCTTCTGCTGTGGAAAGTCTTTTTAAGACTTTTTTTCAAAAAAAAGAATAAGCTGCCACAAGTATTGATATTTGATAATCAAACATTTTTACTGTTAATATGTAGATATAGTCATAAATCTAAGGAGTGAATTTAATGAGCATGGATTTTAATTTTTTTATGAATGATGTTGTTAACCAGGCACGTCAAGAAATCGTGTCTGCCGGATATAAAGAGTTGAAAACACCTGCAGATGTAGAGGAAGCACTTGAGCAAAAAGGGACCACTTTAGTAATGATTAATTCTGTATGTGGTTGTGCGGGCGGTGTTGCACGTCCTGCAGCAGCACATGCCTTACATTTTGATAAGCGCCCTGATCACCTTGTCACTGTTTTTGCTGGACAGGATAAAGAAGCAACCGAAAAAGCAAGAAGTTATTTCACTGGCTATCCGCCATCCTCCCCATCATTTGCCCTCTTAAAGGACGGCAAGATTATTACAATGGTTGAAAGACATCAAATCGAAGGTTTTGATCCAGCAACAGTTGTGTCAAAGCTTCAAAAAGAATTTGATGAATATTGCGAAGAAGTTTAATAAAAGAATCCGAATGAAGGAAGGGTCAAATCATCTATCGATTTGGCCTTTTTTATTGTCAAAATGATATTTTTAATGTATATTTATTAATTATTTTGTAATTTTACTCATACTAAAGGGGAAATTCTAGCATGAAGCATTTATTAAAAAATTATTTAGAAATCATTAAACATAGATTATGGGAGATAAGTGATTCTTTGTACCATCATCCTGAATTAGGGGATCAAGAATTTGAATCTAGCAAACAGTTAATAGAATTCCTTGAAGAACATAAATTTGTAGTTGATAAAGGAATTGTTGGCCGAGCTACTGCATTTAAAGCGGTATACGACTCTAAGAAGGAGGGACCAACGATTGCCTATTTATCGGAATATGATGCGCTGCCTGAGGTTGGACATGGGTGCGGTCATAATCTGATTGGAACGATGAGTGCCGGGGCTGGAGCTCTCTTAAGTAAAGTGGTAGATGAAATTGGCGGACGTGTAGTTGTATTAGGAACACCTGCTGAAGAAACAAACGGTGCAAAAGTTCCAATGGCTGAACAAGGTATTTTTGATGATATCGATGCAGCTATGATTTTACACCCGGCTGATGAATCCTATGAGAGTGGTGATTCATTAGCGATGGATGCGATTCAATTTGACTTCCGTGGCAGAACAAGTCATGCAGCAGCTTCTCCAGAGATGGGAATTAATGCATTGGATGCTGTTATACAATTATTTAATGGCATCAATGCACTTCGTCAACATGTGACTTCTGATGTTAGAATCCATGGGATTATTAAAGAAGGCGGAGTAGCAGCCAATATTGTCCCAGATAAAGCAGTAGCTCAGTTTTATGTTCGGGCAAAGGATCGTACCTATTTAAACGAGGTTGTTCAAAAGGTAATTAATATAGCAAAAGGTGCATCTCTAATGACAGGTGCAGAGGTTCATATTGAAAACTACGAATTGAGCTATGATAACATGGTTACCAATAAGGCATTATCCCAATTATTTACAGACAATCTCTTAGCGGCAGGTGTAAAGCAAGTTAAGAAAGCGAAGGATTCATATGGTTCCATTGATATGGGAAATGTAAGTCATGTTGTTCCTGCGATACATCCTTATATTGGTCTTGATTCGCCTGGACTAATTGCACATACAAGGGAATTTGCCGACTTAACCATCACTGACAATTCCCATCAAATTCTTTCTAGAGGTGCCTTGGCCCTTGCCTTAACAGGATTTGATTTAATAACCAATAAAGAAGCATTGGAAAAAATGAAAAATGAATTTAGGCAAACAGTAGTAGGCAATCATTAACAAAATCTCAAAAAGGCATCTCTTCTCAAGGAGGTGCTTTTTATTTGCTTTTAATATTATCCCAATATATCAGAGTGCAGAATTTTTGGAATATTTTTATATTAATATAATATCTTTTCAAAACAAATCCCATGTGTTAATATTCGTTTTGTTGAATAAAAATTCAAATTAGAATAAGCAGATATTATTAATCATAGGAGGAGTCATCATGAAAAAAACATTTTTATTTTTTACCATGATTTTAACATTAGTGGTGTTGGCTGCTTGCGGCCAGGGTAATAAGGACGGGGCAAATGGTGATAAAACAGAAGATAAGAAGGTATTAACGATGGCCACATCAGCTGATTTTGCTCCATTTGAATCAAGAGATCCATCAGGTAAGGTCGAGGGATTTGATATTGACTTAGCCAATGCTATTGCAAAAGAATTAGGTTATAAACTAGAGATTAAAGACATGAAGTTTGATGGTTTAATCGGTGCAATACAGGCTAAACGTGTGGATTTGGTACTTGCTGGTATGTCAGCAACAGAAAAACGCAAACAAAATGTTGATTTTTCAACGGCTTATAATCATTCAGGTGAAATGTTTATCACACTTAAAGATTCTAAAATTAAAACTATCGATGATCTTAAAGGAAAAACGGTTGGAGTACAGTTAGGAACCATTCAAGAAGAGGGTGCCAAAACACTTCAAAAAAAGGTTGATTTTACGATTAAGCCGCTAGACAATGCAACAACTTTAATTCAAGAATTATTATCTAATCGTATCCAGGTTGCTTATATGGATAAATCAGTTGCAACAGGATATGTAAAGGAACAAGGTTTAGCTGGATTTGATGATCCAACAACAAGTTCTCCTGGAATGGCAGTTGCTTTTCCAAAAGGCAGTGATTTAACTGATGATGTAAATAAGGTTCTTAAAGACATGGAGGAGAACGGAAAACTCCAAGAATTAAAGGACAAGTGGTTAAAAGACCAGCAATAAGCATAAAATAAATGGCAACTAGACTAACGGCGCAAAGAAAATTATAAAGTGAGGTGTAAGGCATGAATTTGGACTTTAGCCAAATTGTGCCTTATATTCCTTTTATTTTAGAGGGAATATGGGTTACATTAAAATTTGTTATTATTTCGATTATTTTAGGTTTTATCCTCGGCACAATTTTAGCTTTGTGTAAAATTTCACGAATCAAAGCATTAAATTGGTTTGGAGATGCATATACATCTATTTTTCGTGGTACACCATTAATTTTACAATTAATGCTAATCTATTTTGCGATCCCGCAATTAACGGGTTATGACATCTCACCATTTTTATCATCAATCTTAGCTTTTGGCTTAAATTCTTCCGCCTATGTTTCGGAGATCATCAGAGCCGGAATTCAAGCGGTTGATAAAGGTCAAACCGAAGCAGCTCAAGCTCTAGGTGTTCCTTATCGTCTCATGATGAAGGACCTAATCTTACCTCAAGCACTAAAAAATATCTTACCTGCATTGATGAATGAATTTATTACCTTAACAAAAGAATCAGCCATCGTTTCTACGATTGGTTATCTAGATTTGATGCGTCGTGCGCAAGTTGTCGGAGCGGATACTTATCGTAATTTTGAACCATTAATCTTTGTTGGATTAATCTATTGGATCTTAGTAATGGTGCTGACTTTGGCAGGGAAACGGTTTGAACGGAGGCTGAAGTACAGTGATTAAAGTAGAAAACCTCTATAAACAATTTGGCAATAACGAGGTGTTAAAAAATATCTCAACCAATATTGATAGTGGGGAAGTAGTTTCGATTATTGGACCATCTGGCTCTGGTAAATCCACCTTTTTACGCTGTTTAAATTTATTAGAGACACCAACGCAAGGGAAAGTTTGGATTAATAATCAAGAGATTACTGATAGCAAAACGAATATATTGAAAGTTCGTGAACAAATCGGTATGGTTTTTCAACACTTTTATTTATTTCCACATCTGTCGGTTTTGGAAAACTTGACCTATGCTCCGATGAAAGTAAAAGGTGAATCGCGAGAACTTGCTGAAAAAAAAGCACGCGAATTGTTAGCTCGTGTGGGGCTTACCGAGAAAGAAAAGGCCTATCCGAATAATTTATCAGGTGGACAGAAGCAGCGTGTTGCCATAGCTCGTGCACTTGCCATGGAACCGAAGTTAATGTTATTTGATGAGCCAACATCAGCGCTAGATCCAGAAATGGTCAAGGAAGTACTTAATGTTATGAAGGATCTTGCTCAATCCGGAATGACTATGGCTATTGTTACACATGAAATGGGATTTGCTCGTGAGGTTTCTGACCGTATTATCTTCCTTGATGAAGGGGTATTACTAGAAGAAGGCTCTCCTGATGAATTTTTTAATAACCCCCGGACAAGCAGAGCAAAGGACTTTTTAGAGAAAGTATTGTAGTAGAATCAATCTTTACTATCATGATTTCTTGCAAAAAATACTCTAATAGGGATATGCTAAAGATGGTCTAATCGATCATCTTTTTTATTTTTTCTATTTTGGGGAGATTACTATGAAATTTCGCATTGGCTACCGAACAATTAAAACAGCTGTTGGTACTGCTATTTCGATTTTAATTGCGCAGCAGCTTGGACTGGATAATTTTGCTTCCGCTGGCATATTAACCATTTTATGTATTCAGGTGACGAAGCGGAGATCGCTCCGAACAGCAGGAGATCGATTTTTAGCCTGTGTATTAGCAATGCCATTTTCGGCTATATTTTTTGAGGGAATCTCCTATCACCCAATTGTTATTGGGATCATGTTATTTTTCTTTATACCGACGATTGTGATGCTGAAGGCACCTGATGGTATTGTGACCAGCAGTGTCATTATTTTACATATTTATATGGCAGAGAAAATCTCCCTGGCAATTTTTTTAAATGAACTTGGAGTGATCACGATTGGAATTGGCGTGGCACTCCTGATTAATCTTTATATGCCGAGCGTTGATAAAAAATTAAAGGACTATCAAAGCGAAATTGAGGAGAATTTTAAAATCATTTTCGGTGAAATGGTATGTTATTTACGGACGGGAGATAGTAATTGGGATGGAAAAGAGATTACGGTTAGCGCTTGTTTACTCGATGAAGCTATAACGCTAGCTCTTCAGGATGTTGAAAACCATTTTTTACGAGATGACAATTTATATTTTCATTATTTTAAAATGCGAGGGAAGCAATTTGAAATTATCGAACGTATCTTACCGATTGTCACCTCCATTACGCGTACAGTAAAGCAAGGGCATATGGTAGCTGAGTTTCTGGAAGAACTTTCTGAGAATGTTCATCCTGGAAATACAGCTCATATTTATATTGAAAAATTAAGAGAAATGAAAAAGGAATTTGAGGAAATGGAGCTCCCGAAGACAAGAGAAGAATTTGAAACGAGAGCAGCCTTACTTCAACTAGTAAATGAAATGAATGACTATCTGATTATAAAAAGTTCGTTTAAAGGAATAAAAACTTCTTCAAAAGTGAATGAACAGAAAAAGATTGAAGCAAACTAGGAAAAAAAAGGCAGGTGGCTGCTTTGATAAAAATCTTATCGCCAATCCTGATTGCTTTTTTCATTTCACCACTTTGGCCGTTGGGGCCAAACCCTATGCCAGGCGATCCATTTGTTATTGTTAACAAAAGTAACAATGAAATGGCGTTTATTGATGAAAACAAAGTCCAAACGGTTGTAAGTGTCGGGACGGGTAAAACCCAAGAATTAACTCCGGAAGGTCTTTTCACTATTACGGTAAAGGCAAAAGAGCCTTATTTTCGGAAAGGGAATATTTCTGGAGGGGATCCAAAGAATCCACTAGGGGCCAGATGGATTGGCTTTGATGCAAAAGGAACAGATGGCAGAACCTATGGCATTCATGGGACGAATCAGCCGGCTTCTATCGGTAAATATGTCTCTTTGGGCTGTATCCGCACACAGAATGAGGTTGTTACTTCGCTTTTTCCGTTAATTCCATTAGGAACAAAGGTATTGGTTATCTCTTCCAAAAAATCATTTGAGGCACTTGCCAAAGATAATGGGGCAATACAATAGGGAAAGGGACTGTTCAATTTGAGCAGTCCCTTCCTTTTGTATATTTATGAAAGAAATGTACCAATTCCGATTAGGAGAGTTGAGGCAAGCATAGCGAATAACATTAAATAAACAATGATTTTTCTCGTTTTCTTACTTTTCATTATGGGTACCTCCTTAACATTTTGGCGCTTTATATCTATTGTACAAGGAAAATCAAAAATGAACAACGGAACAACTAAGTAATTTAGGAAGGATTTATGAACTTTTTCACGAATAAGATAATTGTCGAATTAAATTTAATTTTTAGAACAGAGGGGTAATAATGATTAAAAAGGTCGACCATATTGGAATTGCCGTTAGATCACTTGAACATACGCTTCCTTTCTATACCGATGTATTGAATCTACCATTGCTAGGAATTGAAGAGGTTGAAACTCAACTAGTAAGAGTGGCCTTTTTAGAGGCAGGAGGTACAAAACTCGAACTGCTTGAGCCTACTTCGGAAGAAAGTACCATTGCAAAATTTATCGAAAAACGCGGTGAGGGCATCCACCATGTTGCACTTGGTGTTGTATCGATTATAGAAAGAATTAGCGAAATGAAAGAAAAAGGGATTCGAATGATAGACGATCAGCCAAGACCTGGTGCTGGAGGAGCAAACATTGCTTTTATGCATCCAAAATCCACATCTGGGGTTTTATATGAACTCTGTGAGAAGAAGGGGATGAAGGGGTAAATGATAGACATCTATGAAAAAATAAATGAGTTGTATGATAAACGTCGCGAGGTTGAACTTGGAGGCGGTGACGAGCGAATTGAGAAGCAGCATGAAAAAGGAAAATTGACGGCGAGAGAAAGAATCGATCTGTTGGTAGACAAAGGGACGTTTTTTGAATTAAATCCCTTTATTGAACACCGTACCAATGATTTTGGTCTCGATGAACAAAAGGGCCCAGGGGACGGGGTAGTGACTGGTTACGGGAAAGTTAATGGTCGGCCCATTTATCTTTTTTCGCAGGATTTTACGGTCTTTGGCGGTGCATTAGGGGAAATGCATGCCAAGAAAATTGCGAATGTGATGGATTTAGCAGCGAAAAATGGGGCACCCTTTATCGGTCTAAATGATTCTGGCGGGGCGCGCATTCAAGAAGGTGTTGTTTCCTTAGATGGATACGGACATATTTTTTACCGAAATGCCATTTATTCCGGTGTGATTCCCCAAATCTCAGTAATCTTGGGCCCGTGTGCAGGTGGTGCCGTCTATTCACCAGCAATTACTGATTTTGTGTTTATGGTCGAAAAAACGAGTCAAATGTTTATTACGGGTCCTAAAGTCATCGAAACAGTGACAGGTGAGAAAATATCATCTGAAGAACTGGGCGGTGCAAATGTACATAGCTCCATTAGCGGGAATGCCCATTTTCATTCCGATTCGGAAGTAGAAGTGTTACAGAACGTCCGCAGGCTTTTGAGTTATCTACCACAGAATAATGAAGAGAAACCTCCAAGATTTGAGGTGCAGGAGGAAGAAGACTACCGTCCTGACTTATTGGATGTTATTCCTTTCGATGCCGTTCGTCCATACGATGTCCGAAAAGTCATTGAGCAAGTTGTTGACGAGGACTCGTTCATGGAAATTCATAAGGATTTTGCTAGAAATATTGTCGTTGGCTTTGCACGTATCAAAGGTGAATCAGTAGGGCTTGTCTGTAATCAGCCTAGGGTCATGGCTGGCGGCTTGGATATTGATTCCTCTGATAAGGCGGCTCGGTTTATCCGAACCTGTGATTCTTTTAATATTCCAATCATAACGTTTGAAGATGTTACAGGATTTTTCCCGGGAGTTAAACAGGAACACGGGGGAATCATTCGCCATGGAGCTAAAATATTATTTGCCTATTCCGAGGCGACAGTTCCGAAATTGACGGTTATTTTAAGAAAAGCCTATGGCGGTGCCTATGTGGCGTTAAATAGTAAGTCAATTGGTGCTGACTTGGTATTTGCTTGGCCCAATGCGGAAATTGCTGTTATGGGTCCACAAGGGGCAGCCAATATCATTTTTGCCAAGGAAATTAATAATAGCGAAGATCCTGAACAGACCAGGCAGCAAAAAATCGATGAATATCGTGAAAAGTTTGCCAATCCTTATGTGGCGGCGAGCAGAGGCATGGTCGATGATGTCATTGATCCAAGAGAAACAAGATTGAAAATAGTGCAGGGATTAGAAATGCTTAGAAATAAAAAAGAGTCAAGACCTTACAAAAAACATGGGAATATTCCACTATAGTATAATTTGAAATTGACTTCCTGCTCTTTCATTTGATGATATGAATAAGAAAGAGGTATACTGATATAAGAAAAGCGGAAGCGCCTTGTTCAGGGGCGACAAGCATAAGACGAGCCGTCGAGAAGGTTGCTCTTTAACCTTCTTGACGGCTTGGCTTATGACCTCGAGCCCCTAGGCGCTGGAGCTGGACAATTAGTGATTACATAACATGGAGGGTCAATATAATGGTTAATCAGGAACGTCTGTTGAATGAATTTTTAGAACTTGTGCAAATTGACTCAGAAACAAAATTCGAGACTGAAATTGCAAAGGTATTAAAACAAAAATTTACTGAGTTAGGACTCGATGTTTTTGAAGATGATACCACCGCTGTAACTGGCCATGGTGCAGGGAATCTAGTTTGCACGCTTGCGGCAACTAAAGAGGGTGTTGACCCGATTTATTTTACCTGTCATATGGATACTGTTACACCGGCTAAAGGTGTGAAACCATCGATTAAAGAGGGTTATGTGGTTACAGATGGCACCACGATCTTAGGGGCAGATGATAAAACAGGTATTTCTGTCATGCTTGAAACCATTCGTCAATTAAAAGAACAAAATCTACCTCATGGTTTGATTCAATTTGTCATCACTGTCGGAGAAGAATCAGGTCTTGTAGGTGCAAAAGCACTTGATTCTTCATTGATGAAAGCAAAATTTGGCTACGCACTGGATAGTGATGGCTTAGTTGGTAACGTAGTTGTTGCTGCTCCGACACAAGCAAAGGTAAAAACAGTTATTTACGGTAAAACGGCTCATGCCGGTGTGGCACCTGAAAAAGGAGTTTCCGCGATTACAATTGCCGCAAAATCGATTGCGAAGATGCCATTAGGAAGAATAGATCACGAAACCACAGCAAACATTGGCCGGTTTGAAGGCGGTCAGGCAACTAACATCGTTTGTGACCGTGTTGATATTTTAGCAGAGGCACGTTCGCTTATCCCTGAAAAAATGCAGGCTCAGGTAAGTAAAATGAAGGATGCATTTGAAACAGTTGCGGCACAAATGGGCGGCAGAGCAGAGGTAGATGTGGAAATCATGTATCCAGGCTTTAAATTTGGCGAAGGCGATCATGTTGTAGAAGTTGCACGCAAGGCCGCGGCTAAAATTGGCCGTAGTTGTGAACTGCAGCATAGCGGTGGAGGCAGTGATGCCAACGTTTTTGCTGGGTTTAATATTCCAACGGTCAATCTTGCTGTCGGCTATGAAGAAATCCATACCACAAACGAACGCATGCCGGTTGAAGAATTATATAAGCTTGCAGAAATGACACTTGCGATTATCGATGAAGTGGCAAATCAATAATGTAGTTGTAAGGAGAACCTAACTGATGGTTCTCCTTTTTGATATAATTAGGGAAGAAAATGTGGTAAGGAAGTGCCAGCATGAAGGAAATGTATCCGAAAAACGGAAAAGTCATTTTACATGTTGATATGAATAGCTTTTATGCGTCGGTTGAAATGGCCTACGATCCCAAACTGAAGGGTAAACCGCTCGCAATTGCTGGAAATGTCGAGGAGCGCAGAGGGATCATTGTAACCTGCAATTACGATGCAAGAAAATTTGGTGTGAAAACGACGATGCCGCTTTGGGAAGCGAGAAAACTTTGTCCGCAGTTAATCGTTATGAAACCTAATTTTGAGCGTTATCGGGCCGTTTCCATTGGTATGTTTGAAATTCTCAGGCACTATACAGAGCTTGTAGAACCCGTTTCGATTGATGAGGGATACTTAGATATAACGGAAAGCTTTGAATACGGCAGCCCGATAGAAATCGCCGAAAGCATACAGAAAAGGATTTTAGAACAACTAGATATACCTTGCAGTATAGGTATAGCTCCAAATAAATTTTTAGCAAAAACGGCTTCAGATATGAAAAAGCCAATGGGGATTACGATTCTTCGTAAGCGTGATATCCCAAACGTTCTTTGGCCCTTGAGCACGAACGAAATGCATGGTGTCGGGAAGAAGACAGCGGAAAAGTTACAGACAATTGGGATTCACACCATTGGTGAATTAGCAAAAGGCAATGAGATTCAACTTAAAACGCTTCTAGGCATTAATGGCCTTCGATTAAAAGAAAGAGCCAATGGGATTGATCATCGCCCTGTTGACCCGGAATCGATTGAAGAATTTAAGAGTATCGGCAATTCAACAACACTGCCTAAGGATGTTAGTAATCAGCATGAACTTTTTCGTGTGTTAACATCATTAGCGGAAACGGTCTCTATCAGGCTGAAGAGAAAGAATGTCCTTGCCGGAACTCTTGGAATTACAATTCGCTATAAGGATCGAAAGACAATTACCAGAAGTAAAAAGCTTCCCAACCCCATCAGTCATAAAGATGACATTTCTTCCTTTGCGCAGCAGATTTTTCTAAAAGCTTGGAATGGAGATGCTATTCGATTGTTAGGGATCACAGGCAATGATTTAGTGGATCATGATCATGCCTATAAACAGTTAGATTTATTTTCCTATGAAAAGGATGCGAAAAAAGAGCCGTTACTTAATACCTTATCTAGTCTTCGTGAAAAGTACGGGAAAAGTATCATTGAAAATGCGGGGTCGCACCAAATGGATGGTTCTCACAATATCGGGACTGGAACAAGCTTTAATAAAGATTTTCTGCGGACCTTTCCTAATAAAAATAATGATCTAGACTAAAAAGCACCACTTTGCTGTAATAACAAAGTGGTGCTTTTGATTATTTACTTACAAATATCAACGTCTAGAGCTGTTACAGGCCACCAGAAGTAGCCGTCTTTTTCTAAGAGTTCATCCACCTCTTTGGGACCCATTGTCCCTGACTGATAATTGGGGAAGTAATCAGCCTTCGTGTTTTCCCAAACCGCCGAAATTTTATCAACAAAGCTCCAGGAATAGGCGACTTCATCCCAATGCGTGAAATTTGTAGCATCCCCTCGCATACAATCCAAAAGAAGTTTTTCATAGCCTTCAGGAGTGTTCATCGCATGGATGCCAGTATTGGCGAAGCTAAGTTTTACTTCTTGCGCATCCAAATGTCCGCCCGCTTTCTTGGCGTTTAGGTGGAGGGTAATTCCCTCCTCTGGTTGAATATGAATCACAAGGAGGTTCGGATTTAACATTTTGTCAGTTTGGTAATATAAATTCATTGGAATATCTTTAAATTGAACGACAATTTTTGTTGATTTTGTCGACATTCTTTTCCCAGTACGGATGTAAAAAGGAACACCAGCCCAGCGGAAATTATCGATCATAATTTTCCCTGCGACAAAGGTTTCTGTATTCGATTCTTTGTCCACCATCGGTTCATCACGATAGGCAGGAACCTGGACATCCTCAACCGTGCCCTCACCGTATTGTCCGCGAACAAAATAATTATTTACTTGTTCCCCCTCAACGGTTCGAAGTGCTCGAAATACACGAACCTTTTCGGAACGGATTTCGTCGGTTGTAAGGTTAATAGGTGGTTCCATCGCAAGCAAGGCTACCATTTGCATCATATGGTTTTGAAGCATATCTCTAAGGGCCCCGCTTGTTTCATAATAACGGCCGCGCTCTTCGACACCGAGTATTTCACTTGAGGTGATTTGAATATTTGAGATATAGCGGTTATTCCAAAGCGGTTCAAAAATAGCATTGGCGAAACGTATTACTTCGATGTTCCGGACCATTTCTTTGCCTAAATAGTGGTCGATACGATAAACTTCTTTTTCCTTAAATGCACTTCTGATTTGTTTATTAAGCTCGATTGCAGAGGCTAAGTCATGTCCGAATGGCTTCTCAATCACAAGTCGTTTGTAGCCTTTTACGTCCGTCAGTTTATCTGATTTTAAATGCAAGGCGATGGTTCCGAAAAATTCTGGAGCCATGGCGAGATAAAAAATGCGATTCCCTTCTAATTGATAATTTTCATCAATCCCATCTGCTAAATTTTTTAATATTGCATATGAATTGGAATCAGCGACATCATGTGATTGATAGTAAAAATGGGAGATAAAATCATCAATCTTGTCTTTGTTTCCTAATGCAGATAATACGGAGTCTTTAACGGAATGTTGAAACTCATCGTTAGAAAGGGACCTTCTGGCCACCCCAATAACCGCAAATTTATTTAATTTGCCTTTCTCAAATAACCGGTAAAGGGAAGGAAACAACTTCCGCTTTGCTAAATCACCAGTCGCACCAAAAATCATAATTAATGAAGTCACGTTTCCAGTTTGCGTCAAATTAAAGACCTCTTTTCTATTTATGTAAATTGTAAAATCAACAAATATCACATTTCTTGATTTTATAGCATTCCGTTAGACTTCGCAAAAATAAAACATTCAAGTCTCGATTATTTTTCACATAATAGTCCGTGCTATTCACTTATTAATTAAAGGTCCCCTAGGGAGAAATTGATTTCTTTTTGTGCTATATTAACAATATTGGATAAAAGGAACGGATTGAGAGGAGCTATTATTAGTGGACATATTTTTCCTAGGAACAGGGGCGGGGATGCCGGCAAAACTCCGCAATGTGACGTCAATTGCACTGAAATTGTTAGAAGAGCGGGGGGCCGTTTGGTTATTTGATGCCGGTGAGGCGACCCAGCATCAAATTTTACATACATCGTTAAAACCTCGTAGAATTGAAAAAATCTTTATTACTCACCTTCATGGTGATCATATCTATGGTCTGCCTGGATTATTATCAAGCCGCTCTTTTCAAGGCGGAGAATCCGAGGTAACGGTTTATGGACCAAAAGGGATTAAGGACTATATTCATGTCAGCCTTTCATTAAGCCAGACCTATTTGAAATACCCGCTAACTGTTATTGAAATTGACGAGGGGATTCTTTTTGAAGATGAGCAGTTTACAGTGGAAGCCCTCAGGTTAGATCATGGCATCCCTTCATATGGGTATCGAATTGTTGAAAAGAATCGGCCTGGAACATTACTTGCTGATAAGCTAAAGGAAGCAGGAGTACAGCCAGGGCCCATTTTTAGACAAATTAAAAATGGTGAAACAGTTACCCTTGAAGACGGCAGGACAATTGATCCGAGTAAGTTTCTAGGTCCTGAACAGAAGGGGAGAATTGTCACGATTCTAGGGGACACACGGTACTGCGAAAATGCGATTTCATTGGCTAAAAATGCAGATCTTTTGGTGCATGAAGCGACTTTTTCAGCGGATGAAGAAAAACTTGCCCACGACTATTTTCATTCAACCACACATCAGGCAGCAGAAGTTGCTAAGAAGGCCGGTTGTAAGCAACTGTGTCTAACCCATATAAGCTCCCGTTATGATCGAAATGCTTGGCGGGAATTGGTGGATGAGGCAAAGGAAGTTTTTCCGAATACAGATATAGCTGAGGATTTTAAAGAAATAAATATTCCTCTTCGAAATTAAATGGGACATTCGCTAATTTTTTGATTCGCAAATAAAACCGGGTTTTTCGCAAATAAAATAGATGTATTCGCAAATAAAAGGTCCTTTTTCGCAAATAAAATAAATTCCCTGCTGATGATAAACATAAGAAGAGGATGTCCATTAGAAGACACCCTCTTTTTGATTCATAACCAGCCGCGCTCGTATTGTTTGGGTCCCTCAATTGGAACCCCTAATTCTTTTGCTGCTGTCCGGGCCCAATATGGGTCGCGAAGTAATTCACGAGCTAGGAAGACTAAATCAGCTCTGTCATTTTGTAAAATTTCCTCGGCCTGGATCCCGGAAGTGATTAATCCCACCGCACCTGTTGAGATATCGGCGCCAGTCTTTATGGTCTCTGAGAATTTCACTTGATATCCAGGATAAACGTGAATATGGGCAGGTACAACGGCACCTGAGCTAACATCAATTAAATCAACACCTTGTTCTTTCATCCATTGGGCGAACGTGATGTAATCTTCAGCGGTTAATCCTTCTGCGTGGTAATCATGAGCAGATACTCTCACAAATAATGGACCTTCCCAAACGGTTTTCACTGCATCAATCACTTCTCGGAGGATTCGGTAGCGGTTTTCAGCCGAACCGCCGTATTCATCGGTTCTTTTATTGGAAAGTGGTGAAAGGAATTCATTGATAAGATACCCATGAGCACCATGGATTTCAATCACATCGAAACCGGCTTTTGCTGCACGCTCCGCGCCTTTTTTAAATGCTACTACTGTTTCTTCAATATCCGTTTTGGACATTTCCTTTGGTGTTTTCATGTTTTCATTAAAAGCAAGTGCAGAAGGGGCTAGAATTTCACCTTCTAATACGGCTTTTCTGCCGGCATGAGCGAGTTGAATCCCAGTCTTGGCACCATGCTCCTTCATAAGACCAACAAGCTCAGAAAAGCCCTCTATATGCTCATCGCCCCAGATTCCTAAATCTCTAGGGGATATCCTGCCTTGAGGTGTTACTGATGTTGCTTCAACAATAATTAGGCCAACCTGACCGACCGCCCTGCTAGTGTAGTGGGTCCGATGCCAGTTTTGAACATGGCCATCTTCATGACTGGAATACATGCACATCGGTGACATCACTATTCGATTTTTAAGTGTAACACCCTTTATTGTATAGGGTGAAAATAGTTTTACTGCCATTTCAGAAGCCTCCTGAATTCAATCTAAAAGATCCTTTTCTAGTATAGCAAAAGGATCTTTTTAATGAAAAAACCAAGCTTCTAATCTTTTTCTCGCAGCTCACTTAACCGATAGGTGGTTCCTCTCCAAACAATACCGCCGCGCTTAAAGGTTAAGAGGCTCGCCCGAATAATCGAATAAACAAACAGTAAGGCAGTGATTGGAAATACCAAAAACATCATAGGGGAGAATAAGGTTAATTTTTTTATGACCACCACATAAAGAATTCCGCAAAGAACAATATTTCCGAAGCTTAATAGTGCAACAGTTTTATTCCCTGAAAAAATCATCACAAAGGGCAGAACGTTGGTGATAAAAACCCCGAGGATAGCAAAGATCACCATGCTGATACGATAGTGCAATCCGGCAAATGTATTTTTCTCTAGTCCAACTAATGCTTCTTTTAAACTTCCATACCATTCCACTTCGATTAGATGAAGTGCAGTCACAATTCTTTGTCGGTAGCCTGCTTTTTTCATTTTCATCCCAAGCTGCAAGTCATCGTCCGGCCGCATTTTTATCTTCTCATGTGTTCCAAACGATTCATAAGATTTTTTTAAAACAAGAATAAACGCACCAATCCCTGTTCCGATTTTTGATTTTGGGTTATTTGCCAACCAAGGACGTTTAAAATACGAAAAACCAAACAGGAAAAAGGCAACAAATGATTTTAACCAAAATCGGTTAGCACTTAAGTTTGGTGCAGCGGTTAGATGGTCAAGCATGTGTCTTTCAAAATAGTGGAGCGCTTTTGCGAAGGCTTGCTTTTCAAATTTTACGTCAGCATCGGTAAACAATAGCCATTTCCCTGAAGCTTGAAGTGCGCCCGTGTACAAGGCGTTATTCTTCCCAAGCCAGCCCTCAGGCAATTGATCAACATGAATGACTTTTAGGCGCGGGTCTATTTTTGTTAATTCTTCCATGATGGTTCCAGTCATGTCAGTTGACCGATCATTGACAAGTATCCATTCCACATTTTTGTAGGTTTGCTCCAACTGACTAAGGATACTTGCTTCGATTTGTTTTTCCTCATTACGGGCGGCAACTACTACAGATAATAGCGGTCCAAGCTCCATGCCTTCTTCTTTTTCCAGCGGATCTATTTTGCGTAAACCAATTAGTCCGTCTAAAAGAAAAATAGTCCAGACTAGCATACCTAAAGAAAATATGATCGTTAGCATCCAAGGCACTTCCCTAGCCTTTTTTTACTAGTGTAATGTAAACAAGGCAAAAGTCCAATTTAGGAAGGTTGGTCTGCAGTCTGGAGCCTAGAACTTAATTCTTCCCCCATTTTTTTGGATTGCGCAGTTGCTGCTTTAATACATGAAATAAATGCTTGCTGGACGCCGTGTTCTTCAAGAACTCTAATGCCAGCTTCTGTTGTTCCGCCAGGACTTGTTACTTCCATACGCAGTTGAGTAGATGATTTGCTTGATTTTTTCACCATCTCTGCTGCCCCAAGTAGTGTTTGAACAATCAGTTCACTGGCCATTTCTTTGTCTAGTCCTACTTCCACTGCACTTTTTTCCATGGCTTCGATAAGATAATAAATATAGGCTGGCCCACTTCCTGATAGCCCCGTAACGGCATCTAACTGCTCTTCTTCTACAAAAGAAGCCAAGCCAACTGTTCCAAACAAGTTCTTGGTTGTTTCTAACTGCTGCTCGGTAACACGTTGATTCACGGCAACAGCGGTGGCCGATTTTCCAACAGCAGCCGAAGTGTTTGGCATCGACCGTACAATCGCAAGTGGTAATTTTGCCAATGTTTCAATAGTCATCATGGAAACACCAGCTAAGACTGATACGACGAGCATTTGTTCCGTTAAGTGTTCACGAATGGATTGGACAGCTGTCGCGACATCCTTTGGTTTCATTGCTAACATCACAATGTCCGCTTGATCAAACAGTTCATTCAAATTATAAGTCGTTTGAATTCCATAACGATTTTCTAAATTAGTTAATCTTTCTTGATTAGAATTGTTTGTAATCCAGATATTTTTTTTATTAATTAGCCCATTTTCAAGAATTCCTGAAATGAATGCCTCAGCCATCGAACCTGCGCCAATAATTGCTATTTTTTCCATTAATATTCCTCCATTTCGATTCTTAAGAAAATAAAAAGACCCCTCATCCGTAAAGGACGAAAGGTCTAGCTTCCGTGGTACCACCTTCATTTACCCTTGCTTAAATTGCAAGAAGGGTTCACTCGACTCCGATAACGCCGGATATACGTTAGGTTTTCCTAAGTGCTCCTAAGGTAGGTTCAATGATTAAGAGGGCGGTGAAGTCTTTCAGCCGTCGAACTTCACTCTCTTTCGCCATTTCTCATTTACTGGCCTTATTCATCGCTTTAACGAATTAAATTTTACTAGATTATGCAAGATAAACAACCCATCTGTCAATAGATAAGTTTATTGAATTTTTCATTTTTTCTAAAAAATTATGCAGAAATAATGACAATTGGTTAAAAAGTCGCTACACTTTAGTATACATAATAAATGTCACATAATGTTCATATCTATATCGTTGGGTTCTTTATTCGACAATAATGTTAAGGGGATTTAGTAATGACAAAATGGAAAGACGGAATAGCCAAAATTACGGTGCCGACTCCTTTTGCGGTCGGAGATGTCAATGTCTATTTGATTAAAGGCGAGCGATTAACGCTTGTAGACGCGGGCGTAAAAACGGAACAGTCCTGGATGTCACTTAAGGAGCAAATGGGGGATTTAGGCTTAAGTCCTGCTGATATTGAGCAGGTGATTCTAACACATCATCACCCCGATCATGTTGGGATGCTAGATTTTTTTCCGGATTCGTTAGAAGTATATGGTCATTATTTGAATGAACGATGGATTCACCAAACAGAAGCCTTTTTTCAAGAACAAGAGGAATTCTTCCGTGTGCATTTTCTAGAATTCGGTCTGCCCGAGGAATATTTTTCGTTACTTTCTAAGTTAAGAAAAACATTGAAGTATTCATGTAACCGGTCACTAACTGGGCATCTTGTTGAGGGAATGAGACCTCCT
This sequence comes from Bacillus sp. ISL-75, assembly GCF_018613095.1. NCBI lineage: Bacteria > Bacillati > Bacillota > Bacilli > Caryophanales > Bacillaceae > Bacillus > Bacillus sp. ISL-75. The sequence continues at coordinate 13,623 of NZ_JAGGQX010000094.1, read as the reverse complement.
GGGCTAAGTGAGTGGCAGGTCATTGAAACACCGGGTCATGCCCAAAGTCAAATTGCACTTTTCCGGGAAAAGGATGGAATTTTGATTGGCGGAGATTTAATCTTAGCGCACATTTCACCAAATCCATTGCTCGAGCCGCCATCCCCTGGTGAAACAGAAAGAGCGAAGCCACTGCTGCAGCATAATAACTCCATGAAGAAGCTGCTATTGTACCCGGTTCAATGTGTCTACACTGGTCACGGCGAGGAAGTCTACCAGTTAGCAGAGTTGATTGAAAAACGATTGATACGCCAACACGAGCGGGCAATGACGGTCCATAGCTGGTTAAAAGAAGAGCAGCTCACCGTTTTTGAAATCTGTAAACGCCTGTTTCCGTCTGTTTATCAGCGCGAACTGATGCTGACCATTTCGGAAACCGTCGCACAACTTGACTATTTATCATCTATCGGGGAGATTATTAGTAAGAATACTAAGCCCGTGCTTTATCAAGCTAAGTAATAAGCATTGGGTCAACTCAGATGAGGTGTAGAAATGGTTAGGGAACATTTAAAAGGTAAAAATATCGTGATTACGGGTGCCTCCGGGGGAATCGGAGCGGAAATCGCCAAGCTATGTGCGGCAAGCGGTGCCAATCTTGTTCTGCTTGCAAGAAGCATTGGTAAACTCGAGCAGCTGCAAACGGAACTACAGCAAAAGTATCAAGTAAAAGTGGATGTTTTCAAGCTGGATGTCTCGGATACAGCTCAGGTGCAGGAGGTTTTTCAACGGATTTTCGATAAAATCGGAGAGATTGATATCCTTGTCAATAATGCTGGCTTTGGAATTTTCCGGGAAGCCCATTTGGCAACAATAGATGAAATCAAGGGAATGTTTGATGTCAATGTCGTCGGGCTTATGGCCTGCACAAGCATGGTGCTGCCGAAAATGCGGGAACGGCGTTTTGGTCATATTATCAATATTGCTTCACAGGCTGGTAAGATTGCCACGCCCAAATCGAGTGTCTATTCAGCCTCTAAGCATGCCGTGCTTGGATACACAAACTCACTGCGAATGGAGCTTTCCGATTATAATGTACAAGTGACTTCGGTAAACCCTGGGCCAATTGCCACAGATTTTTTTAATATAGCCGATGAAAAAGGCACGTATGTTAAAAATGTGCAGAGATTTATGCTCAAGCCCGAGTACGTCGCTCAGAAGGTCGTTGACAGCATGCTGACGAAAACAAGGGAGATCAATTTGCCGCGTTGGATGAATATGGGAAGCGTTGTCTACGTCCTCTTCCCGCGGCTGTTTGAGCGCCTTGGCAGACGTGCATTTAATCAAAAATAGTTTATAAGTTGATTAGGCCTCATTTTTAGAGGCTTTTTGCTTTGCTGTCATCCTGTTAAAAACTCATAAACTGTATCATGTACAACCTCATATTTAAGTTAATTGAGGAAGAACTACTTTAGACAGATGGCTCCCTCTTTTCTAAGAAAATCCATTTCCAAAATTAATTAATAGGTTTCTACTTCTGATAGAATTATAGATTTTTAAAGGGGCAGCTAAGATATTATCTGGACTTGCCGATTGTAACTGAATTAAAATATAATGATGTGAATAAGGTTGCCATCACCTCCCATGGATATGGCGGCAACAATTCGTGTTTATTACTTTCAAAAATGTAGAAGGACTGTATAGCATTGGAATTTATCCTCCTGTTTTCAATATCATTAATCCCGTTTTTCTGTGGCCTCATCATTTTTGGGGGAAACAAAGTAGCGATTGCAAGATTGATTTCTATTTTTTTATTTTTATTATCCATTTGGCAGCTAGATATCGCATTTTTATATGCGGAAGATTTTTTATCCATACCAACGATGGAAATTCTCTTCAGGATTTTTCGCTTTGGGCCGATTATGATCATGCCTTTATTATACTATATTGCATTTTACATTTACAAAACGGGCCTGGCTACTAAAAACCTCAAGAAGCATCATAAGGTGTTTTATAATAAGTGGATATTTTATTTCGTTCTGTTGGTTAGTTCAATGGTTTATTTTGTGAACCTTACTACGGCTGGAGTTGTTGGGTTACACCAGATTCACGAGTATCCTACCTTTCCTGCCCATTATATTCCAATTTACGGCGCGATGAATATAACATTTTATGTCAATATTATTCTCGTTTTTGTTCATTCTTTTTTCCTGCTGTTTATTTGTCAAAAAATTTCGGATAGAACAATAAAGAAATTCTTCCGCTCGCTTGTTTTTGCCTCATTATTTATTTTTGTGAATGGGATTTTAAGCGGGTTTTTAGTGTTTCCTCTATTCTTCTCAATCTTAAATTCGATCTTTGCTGCGATTGTTTTATTTGCATCGTATTTTACTTTGCAAAATGCAACGATTGAAAAAATCAATCAGGAATTAAAAGAAGAAAGAAGCTTTTTGGAAATTATTTTAAATATTAATCCGAATTATATTTATGTGAAAGACAGCAACGATCATCTCGTGATCGTAAATGAAGCCATATCCAAGCTATACAATAGAATCCCTGACGAGATGATTGGTGTAAACGAAAACGATATCAAAAAGGAATTCCTCCTAAAAGAGAATCAGAATCCATTGAAGGAAACAGTCATCAACTGCAACGGGGACCTGAGAACGGTTGAATGGCAATTTTTGCCGATTTATTTCAAAGGTAATCATAACCATACTCTTAGTCTTGGCACTGATATCACGAAAAGAAAAAAAGAGGAAGAAATGCTGGTAAAGTCCGAAAATTTACGAGTACTTGGGGAAATGGCTGCGGGGATTGCCCATGAAATAAGAAATCCACTCACGTCGATTAAAGGTTTCATCAAATTACTCGATCAAAGTGTGTTCGATTCCAATGAAAAATATTATTTGTCGATTATGACTGATGAAATTGACCGGATCAATGATGTGGTTGGGGAATTGCTATTTATTGCTAAGCCTCAGGCTTCTGTTCAAAAAAATAACAAAGTAAATATCGAAAAAGTGATACAAGACGTGAAAATGTTACTGGATACGACAGCGTTGCTTATCCAAGCATCTATCGATATTCAAACGAATGGCTTATTACAAACTTCGGCAATCGAAGAAAAACAGGTAAAGCAGGTATTAATTAATATTCTTAAAAATTCTTTGGAAGCTGTGTCAAAGGACGGAAGGATTAGAATTAAATCTGAAAAAATCCCAGGAAACAGAATAAGAATTCGAGTGATTGATAACGGTGGCGGGATTGCGAAGTCGATGTTACAGAAATTAGGAGAACCTTTCTATACGACAAAAGAGCGCGGGACAGGTTTAGGCCTCACTGTTTGCTTTAAAATTATCAGAGAAAATCATGGCGATATCCTTATTAGAAGTAAAGAAGGATTCGGATCGATTGTGGATATTATTTTTCCAGAATAGTATTGAATATATATCGGTTTCTCCAACAATAAATCAAGAAAGTTTGGTCCATCACGACCGCACTGTGAATCTTTCACTAGTGCGGTTTTTTGTATCACTCTGCTAAATACTCATATACCGTATCATTCACAATCTCGTATAAATCTGCAGTTGGTTCCTCTGCTTTCGTTTGAAGGATTTGATTGCTTAGCTTCTCCAAATCGTTGTCTCCAATAGGCATTGTCCCCGTCTCATAATACTGTTTAAAACAATTTTTGATCATCTTAACCACCAATTTTTTATCCATAAACATGCACCTCACTATCCATTATACTATGTTTTCCTCGACTTCCATAAAGGAACGGTGTCAAAAAATTTCCATTGAATACGAACGCATATTCGCTTATGATAATGAATATAATGAAAAGGAACGAATGTTCGATATTCTGATTGTGAGGGAATGCCATGGTGGATTACAGCGCACTGCCGCAAAATAAAATTTTATGTGTGGACATGAAGAGCTTTTATGCCAGCTGTTCGGCTGTCATGCGGGGCCTTGACCCTATGGAGTGTTATTTAGCGGTGGTCGGTCAAAAAGAGCGGCAGGGAAGTATTGTCCTTGCTGCTTCGCCGCGTATGAAAAAAGAATTTGGCATCAAAACCGGTTCCCGGATGTTTGAGATTCCACAAGACCCCAGGATTGAAATTGTTGAGCCAAAAATGGCAACGTATTTGAGGATTGCCACGGAAATTTCTCGTGTCTTTAACCGCTATGTTCCAAAAGAAGCGATTCATGTCTATAGCGTCGATGAAAGCTTTATTAAAGTGGATGGTGCCATTCATTTGTGGGGGGATGCTCACACGATTGCCAAAAAAATAAGGGATGATATTGAGCGGGAGTTTCAACTGCCGTGTGCCGTTGGAATTGGCCCTAACATGTTACTGGCAAAGCTATGTCTTGATCTTGATGCCAAGAAAAGCGGAGTGGCCGAGTGGACATATGAAGATGTTCAGACAAAGCTTTGGAATGTGTCACCGCTCAGGGAAATGTGGGGGATCGGCAGGCGGGTCGAAAAAACATTAAATGGGATGGGGATTTTCACTGTCGGTCAGTTAGCCCGTTATGATTTAGAAAAGCTGGAAAAGAAATTCGGTATCATGGGAAACCAGCTTTATCATCATGCCTGGGGAGTTGACCTTTCTGATTTGGGTGCACCGCTTATCCAAGGACAAATCAGCTTTGGAAAAAGTCAAATTCTGTTAAGGGACTATAAAGAGGAAGCGGAAATTAAGACGGTCATTTTGGAAATGTGTGAGGAAGTAGCAAGGCGGGCAAGGACGCATCGAAAAGCAGGGAGAACGATAAGTCTCGGAGTCGGCTACAGCCAGGATGAATTTGGCGGTGGTTTTCATCGCTCCAGGAGCATTGGACAGCCAACGAATGTGACAATGGAGCTTTACCGTGTTTGTCTTGAATTATTTCATGAGCATTACACAGGAAAGACCGTACGGCAGATTTCGATTGCCATCAGTAACATTGTTGATGACCATGAGCTGCAGCTTGATCTTTTCGACATGGGTGCCTATAAGAGGCGAGAGCTCGGCTATGTGGTGGATACGGTTCGCAGACGCTTTGGTTCAGGTTCCTTGTTGCGCGCGGTTTCATATACGGCTGCCGGAACGGCTAAGCACCGGGCTACACTTGTTGGTGGACATAAAAGATAAATGCGGAAGCGCCCGTTTAACGGCGTTAAAGCTAGACAGTAGTCAAATAATTAAGACTGAATACTGAGAAAGAAGGAGAGACGTATGATTCGCGACCGTGGAAGGATCAAATGGACGTCGATGATGCTTCCTGAGCATGTGAAACTGCTCAGGGATTGGGTGAAAGAAGATCGGTACGAACAGAAACGAGAAATGGATGAACAGCAGCTGGAGCTCATGAACGGGATCTTGTCCGAAGCGATTGAGTATGATCAGTACGTAACGATTACCCATTACCGGAATCGGAACTATGAAATCGTGATTGGCAAAATCCATTACTGGGATGAACTGACGCAAAGGCTTCATGTGATAGATCGCTTTGATGAGGTGCACCGGATTCCGATGGATGCTATTGCTGACATTCGGATGACGGAGATCTAAATCTATGAGCAAAGATGAATCAACCTCTTGTAACATGTGGTACAATCACCATATGCTAAATGAGAGGGGCAATAAACTTGGAGATAACTATTACTGCAGAGGCAGCTAACAAAATAAATGAGCGAATTGACGGTCGAGAGGGCTACTTAAAGCTAAAATACGATACAGACGGCTGTGGCTGTGCCGTAAACGGGGTAGTGGCTTTGTGGTTTATCCCAGAATTAGATTCAGATGATATTGCTATTGAAACAAATGACCGGACGGTTTATGCAGAAAAATCAAAAATGGTCTTTTTCGATGAGCAAATGAAAATTGACTTTTCTAAAGCGTGCAATTGCTTTCAACTAAAGAGTCCGCAGCAAATCCTAAATGGCCGTATGAGCCTTATAATTAAAGAAAAAACAGACTGATCCATGATGGATAGTCTGTTTTTAGCTTGGCAATGGATGATCAACATATTTTTGTAAAAATTCATCAATCACCCGTTCGTAATCAGCCCGGTTTTCATTAAAAGACTGGGCATGGCGGCCGTTAGCCGCTAAAAAAAGCATTTTAGGACCCTTTTTATGCTCAAATAAATCCTTTGTCATGGTAGGAAGGATAAAATCATCCTTTTGGCTGTGAATGAACAAAATCGGATGTTTGATATTTTCAATAACCGAAATCGGGGAAACATTTCGGATCGAATATTTGTCCCGAAGGCGTAAAAGGGCATCCCCAAGCGGTAGCAGAAGACCAGGGATGAGCTTAAAATCCTTTTTAATCAAATAAGCCAACTGCTCCTTAAAATCAGAAAATGGGCAATCGGCAATATAAAAATCTGCCCCATCCTCAAGGAGTCCAGCATATAACAGCATGGTAGCTGCACCCATCGATTCCCCGTGAATCCCAAGTTCAAGCTGAGGTCCTTTTTCTTTTTTGAGCCAATCGACAACTGTCTTCAAATCAAATTTTTCATAATGACCAAAACTAGTTGTTTTGCCGCCAGATTCCCCGTGACGACGATGGTCATAAATTAACGTATTAAACCCACGCTCTAAGAACATATTTGCATATTTAATGGAATTAATTTTCGTTTCGGTCACACCATGAGAAATAATGATATAGCGGTTGGTCTGGTGCGGTTCCACGAGCTGGGCTTTAATTGTGTATCCAAAAGGCGAAGAAATATCAACCTCCCGTTTCGGGAGAGAATCAAATTCATCGGGATTATACCGGCCAGCTTCTTTTTCACGCCTTAAAATTAATTCCTCATCCTTCTTTTTCATATACATGAGACGGTTTGTAAAATACAAACCAAGAGATAACCAGAAAAACAACAAAACAAACAAAGTTCGAAATGCCTTCCTCACCATTGGCACCCCCTGTAGGAATTAATATAACATATGTAAAATAAGTACCGAGCGCCCATAAATTAGCCATTTTAATTTTAACACAAAGAAAACCGCTGACACCAATGAGCGGTTTCCGAGTTTACAGAATGATTTACTGCTCTGCGTTTTGTCTTTTGGTAGGATGGATGGCTTTTTCGATTTCTTCAGCGGCAATCACCCGCTTGCCTCCACCTGCTGTGTCTGCATAGTTTTTTCCTTTTTGACTGGAACCTTTATCACGTTTTTGGCTCAAAATAATCTGTCCCCCTTCAAGCTAGTCTCAATTAATAAGATGCATTAGTCGAAGACTGATTATTCATGAAAAATTTAATTTAGACAGTTTGGCATTCATTTTCCCCCTCTAATAATCATACTTTCATTGTAGTGGTGTAATTTCAAAAAAGCCGGAATAATAGAAATTTTGACAAAATAAGAGGATTTTCTGCATTTTTACTAGAAATAGTAAAGGGAAAATGGGGATTAGGGGGAGAAATCAGGATGAAAAAAATATGTACATCCTTCCAGGATGCAGTTGCCGGAATTCATGATGGGGCTACATTAATGGTTGGTGGGTTTGGTTTGTGCGGCATACCGGAAAACCTGATACTTGCATTGGCAGAAAAAGGCGTAAAGGATTTAACAGTTATTTCAAATAACTGCGGGATTGATGAGTGGGGTTTAGGACTTCTATTAAATAATAAACAAATCAAAAAAATGATTGGATCCTATGTTGGTGAAAATAAAGAGTTTGAGAGACAGGTTTTAACTGGAGAACTCGAAGTAGAATTAACCCCACAAGGTACATTGGCTGAAAAAATCAGGGCAGGCGGGGCCGGAATCCCAGCATTTTATACACCAGCCGGAGTTGGAACACCGATTGCTGAAGGGAAAGAAACGAAGGTTTTTAACGGGAGAGAATACCTTTTGGAAGAGGCGCTAACTGCCGACTTTAGTCTTGTTAGGGCATGGAAGGGCGACAAAATGGGAAATCTCGTTTACCACAAAACAGCGCGAAACTTCAATCCGATGATTGCAGCTGCTGGAAAAGTAACGATTGCTGAAGTGGAAACACTTTGTGAGATTGGTGAATTAGATGCTAATTTTATTCATACCCCTAGTATCTATGTACAAACAATTATCGAAGGAACACAGGAAAAACGAATTGAGAGATTGACAGTGAGAAAATAGTGTTGGGAGAAGGGAGAGAGCGTAATGGTGAATGAAATTGTCTCCGTTAGAGAGAGAATTGCGATAAGGGCTGAGAAGGAAATAGAAAACGGATTTTATGTAAATCTAGGCATAGGTATGCCAACCCTTGTTGCTAATTTTATGTCAGCAAATAAACAGGTTGTCTTGCAGTCTGAAAATGGTCTTCTTGGCATCGGACCCTACCCAGGTGCGGATGAGGTGGACCCCGATTTAATCAATGCCGGTAAAGAGACCGTTACGGCAATTAGTGGTGCAGCCTATTTCGATAGCGCCGAATCGTTTGCGATGATTCGCGGCGGTCATGTCAACTTAGCGATACTCGGTGGAATGGAAGTATCTGAAACTGGTGACTTAGCTAACTGGATGATCCCTGGAAAGATGATAAAAGGAATGGGTGGCGCGATGGATCTCGTTCATGGTGCCCAAAAAATAATTGTCATTATGGAGCATGTGAATAAAAAGGGTGAATCCAAAATATTGAAACAGTGCACGCTTCCTTTAACAGGTAAAAGGGTAGTTAATCGAATTATTACCGAGCGTGCAGTCATGGATGTAACGGAATCTGGGTTAAGGCTCGTGGAAGTTGCTAAAGGGTATACGATTGAGGATGTTGTCAATTCTACTGAAGCCACATTGTATGTGGACAAAAACGTGGTACTTGAAGCTTATTAAAAATAATAAGTAAGAGCAGGCTGACTATGATTAAGCATAGCCTGCTTTTTTATATGGGCGATGCTTGGTGACATGGTATAATATAAATGAAATTTTGATGATGGAGGCGTTTTGAATGAAAAAGCAATCTAAACAAAAAAATCAATCGAAACCCAAAAAAGATGATTCAGCGGTAACGCTTGGCGATATGATCAACCCAAATTTATTCAAGCAACTAAAAGAACAACAAGAACAGCTTAAAGCAGCAGCAGAAAAAAGAAAAGAAGACGAAGAGCTAAGAAAGAGAGAAGAAAGACAATTAAAAGAAAAAAACAAATCATTTGCAGAACTATTAAATGAGAGCGGCATGAACTGGAAGGAGTTTAAATAAAAATAATATAAAAAGGAGGGCGTACGAACGCTCTCCTTTTAACGATGTTCTTTATAAATGCCAGCCTTCGTTAACTCTCTAATTACTGAAACTTCTTCCTCAGAAAGCGGCTGACTTCTGACTGCTTTCGCATTACTCCTAATTTGTTCAGGACTACTGGCCCCGGCAACAACAGAGGCTACAACAGGATGGGCCAGATTATACTGAAGGGCTATCTCTGTAAAAGAGCGTGTGGCTGCTACCTTTTCCTTTAACAACGGCAAGACGTCATTCAACTCGGTTAAGCTGTAGTCTTGATACCCCTTCTCAGTTACCTTCTCAAGCATTTTATCACTTAAAAGACCTTTTGCGAGCGGTCCGCGGGTCACAACGCTAAGCCCATGTTCCTGAAGAAGTGGCAGTGCTTCTTCTTCAGGGCGGCGGTCTAAGATACTGTATTGCATCATCACAGATACGATACTAGACTTGTTAACATATTCCCGTATTACATTTGGGCGAATAGAGGAAATGCCATAGTAGCGAATATAGCCTTCTGCTTTTAATTCTTCGAACGCTTCTATTGTTTCCTCAATTGGATCATTGATTGTCCCTCCGTGCAGCTGATAAAGATCGATATAGTCGGTACCCAGTCGGTTAAGACTTTGTTTGACTTCTTCCTTTATATAGGACTTCGAGGGATCCCAGGACCATCCCTTCTGATCTTGACTCCAGCGATTCCCAACCTTTGTTGCAATAATGACATTTTCACGGACTTCCTTCAATGCTGTCCCAACTATTTTTTCATTTTCACCAAAATCATATAAATCAGCCGTATCAAAATAATTGATCCCTTCCTCAAGTGAGGCTTCGATAATCTTTCTAGCGGTTTTCTCCTCGGTTCCAATCGACATACAACCAAGTCCTAGTTCCGATACATACAAATCCGAATTTCCTAGTCTTCTCTTTTTCAAAAACTCACCCCGTCCTTTTTCTACAATTTTATAAAAGAAAAGGACAGACTACAATCGAAAGACTTTATTTTTGATTCACCTTTTCAATCCATTCGGAAACGGTGAAATAATCTTTGTTGTATTCTTTTAGTTTCTGAAGTATTTCCCATCCTTTTCCAACAAGAATGATTCCTTTATCATGAACGTACACCTTCATTCCATCCCCCTCCAAATAAAGTATGGTAAAATGTATGAGCAGATTAAAGGAATAGAACAGGAGTGACCCATATGAGCAATCTCGAAGAAAAAACACTTCATAGTGAAGAAATTTTCTCAGGAAAAGTAATCAGTCTTCATTTACAGGATGTAGAGCTTCCGAACGGGAAACAATCGAAACGGGAGATCATTAAACATCCCGGGGCTGTCGCTATTTTAGCCATTACCGACAACAAGAAAGTAGTAATGGTTGAACAATATCGGAAAGCACTGGAACGAACCATTGTTGAAATTCCCGCCGGAAAGCTGGAAAAAGGGGAAGAGCCTGAGCTTTGTGCTCGCCGTGAACTGGAGGAAGAGACAGGCTATGAGTGCGAGAGCCTTGAATGGCTTACTTCTTTTTACACCTCGCCAGGATTTGCCGATGAAATCGTTCATGTCTATGTTGCGACAGGACTAAGCAAAAAAGAAAATGCAGCAGCACTTGATGAGGACGAGTTTGTTAATCTAGAGGAATTAACTCTGGAAGAAGCAGCTCAATATGTAAAAGAACAAAAAATATATGATGCTAAAACGATTTTTGCTGTTCAATACTTACAATTGCAAGAGGCGTTGAAAAATAAATGAATCGCTACTATGTAGATTTACATATACACATTGGACGTACCTGGACAGGGAAGCCGGTAAAAATCACCGGTGCCAAGTCTCTAACGTTTACGAATATCATTGAGCATGCACGACACGAAAAGGGACTTAATATGGTTGGGATCATCGATAGCCATTCTCCTGAAGTCATCCTTGAAATGGAAAGTCTTATCCAAAGTGGAGATGTAGTGGAACATCCGGACGGTGGGTTGGTGTTTGGTGATTTAACGGTTATTCCCGGTTCTGAATTGGAGATTTATGACGAACAATCTAACGGCCCAATCCACCTGCTTATGTTTTTTCCAAGTCTTGCCATCATGAGAGAGTTCTCCTCGTGGCTGTCAGGTCACTTGAAAAATATTCAACTGAGTTCACAACGGATCTATGCCACGGGTCTTGTTTTACAAAAGAAGGTAAAAGAGTTAGGTGGAATCTTCATTCCTGCTCATGTTTTCACGCCCTTTAAAAGTTTATACGGGAAAGGTGTGAGTCATTCACTTACTGAGGTATTGGACCCGGAATTGATTGACGCAATTGAGCTTGGATTAAGTTCTGATACGACTATGGCGGATCAAATAAAGGAATTACATGACTATACATTTGTTACGAATTCTGATGCCCATTCACTTGCAAAAATAGCCCGTGAATACCAAGTCATTGCGATGAAGGAACCAACATTTTTAGAGTTGCAGAAAGCATTAAAGAAGGAAGATGGACGTAAAATTATCGCAAATTATGGTCTTGATCCATTGCTCGGTAAATACCATAAAACAGTTTGTGCAGAATGCCATCATCCTGCTGCTGATGAGGATCAAATATGTACGCAATGTGGAAATAAGAAAATTATTAAAGGTGTAGCTGACAGAATCTTTGAACTGAAAACGGCTGAACAAGGTCCAGAAGACCGTCCGCCCTATATCCATCAAGTCCCGCTGGAATTTATCCCCGGCTTAGGACCTCGCTTACTTGAGAAGCTGGTTGATCATTTTGGGAGTGAAATGGCGATTTTGCATGATGTACCCTATAAAGGATTGAAAGAGGTTGTCCCGGAAAGGATCGCTGACCTTATCCTAAAAGCAAGAGCGGGTAAAGTAAATCTAGCAGCCGGCGGCGGTGGGAAATACGGAAAAATTTCAGACTAAAAAAAGATGAACCCCGGTAGCATAAAGCTATCGGGTTTTATTATGTAATCTATTAAAATGTGGGAATAGATATACTAGACTGGCATACAATGTATTAACTGAACTGAGAATAGTAGGAGGATACGCAAATGAAAAAACGATTGTACCAGTCCGATGCCGCTAGTTATTTCCGTGAGCATTCCTCAATTTTTTTGTTTATTGTTGTCTTATTTTTAATGGGAGTAATCTTTGGGGCAATTGTTGTAAACAGTATGAGCATTACTCAGAAGGAAGATTTATTCTACTATTTATCACAATTTTTTGGTCAAGTCTCGAGCGGAAAAGAAGCAGAAGACAATGATTTATTCCTGCAAAGCCTTTTCCATAATAGTAAGTTTATTGGGCTCATGTGGATACTAGGAATTTCAATCATCGGTCTTCCAGTGATACTTATTCTATTATTTATTAAAGGAATGGTAGTTGGGTTTACCGTGGGTTTTCTAGTCAGTCAAATGGGCTGGCAGGGCTTTATGCTCGCCTTTGTTTCGATTTTGCCTCAGAATCTGATTATTATTCCCGTGTTCATTATGATGGCAGCATTATCAGTGATTTTCTCACTACGAATGATCAAAAAGCAGTTTATGAAAAAATATGCCCAGCCAATCCTTCCTTTTTTTAAAAGTTATATTTTAACCTTGATTGTAGCGGTAATATTTATAGCTGCAGCATCTGGGATAGAGGCCTATCTTTCGCCTTGGTTAATGAAAACCATCATTAGTTCAACCATTTTAAAGTAATTATTATATAATATTTAATATAGAATATTGTTTATTGTAGTTTATAATAATTTTATTTTGATTCTCAATTGTCATCTGTTATAATGAGAATTAACAGTGGCGAGGGAGGGACTGCAGGATGGAAACTAGAATTGAAAGAATTAAGAAACAGTTGCATTCAGCAAGCTATAAACTAACACCTCAGCGTGAGGCAACCGTTCGAGTTTTATTGGAAAATGAAGAGGATCATTTAAGTGCGGAAGATGTATACCTCCTCGTGAAAGAAAAATCGCCTGAAATTGGTTTAGCAACTGTTTATCGGACGTTGGAATTATTAACGGAATTAAAAGTTGTTGATAAAATAAATTTTGGGGATGGGGTTTCTCGCTATGACCTTCGCCAGGAAGGCGCAGCCCATTTTCATCATCATTTGGTTTGTATTGAATGTGGTGCCGTTGATGAAATTCAAGAGGATTTACTTGAAGATGTAGAAGCAGTTGTGGAACGCAAATGGAATTTTAAAATAAAAGATCATCGCCTCACTTTTCATGGGATCTGTTACCGATGCCAGGATAAAGATAAAGAGGAAGAAAAAGCTGATTAACCAATGAAAGCTCCTTGAAAAGGGCTTTTTTCTTTTTAGTGAAAGGCTATGGTAAAGGTCATTGTTGATTTTAGAGCCATGTTGATTGGAGCGGAAGGCGCGAAGACTCCTGCGGGAGGACGGGGCAGGGGAGACCCCGCAGGCGCTAGCGCCGAGTTATCATGAACG
>NZ_JAGGQX010000093.1:0-6361 GCF_018613095.1 Bacillus sp. ISL-75 | reverse complement strand
TGCTGGGCACGCAAAACAAAAAGACAAGAGCATTGTCGCCCTTGTCTTAACTTTCATTCTTTTCGATCATACTTCTCCCACCGGTTGAGTGATCAGCTGTCGCAACCACAATCGTATCCTCTCAAATGAATGCGAACTGAATTGCATCTTTAAACGCGACTTCAAAGTCTTTAACCTCACTCATTGCTCCTACAATATCATTGTCATACCCTGCCCAATCAGCGTTTTTTTACTATACAGAATCTTTACATTTTATTAACAGAATCTTAAGAAGATTAGTTTCCTTTATTTAATACAATTAAGGGGAGCTTATAATTTGGAGGGAGTAGATGAGAGTGCCGTTTAAGTATCGGGCCGTTATCGATGAACCAAAGATACAAAAATATGCCTGATTTGTTGTACAAATTTTTCCCAATATATTAATAAAGTAGAGGAGTGATAGAGTGGATACTTTTTCGCATATTGTTATAGGGTTTGGCATTGGTGCTCTTTCTCAAATCGACCCTGCCGTATCATCTAATCAGACCCTATCACAGGCGGTCATGTTAGGGGTGGTAATAGGTTCAAATGCCCCTGATTTTGATATCATTTACAAATTAAAAGGAAAAGGTAGCTATTTCAGGAATCACAGAGGACTGTCACATTCCCTGCCAGCACTTCCTTTATGGGGATTACTGGTTTCTGGCTTACTTTACCCACTCTTCCCCGTTCCAGAATTTCTTCCTCTCTTTTTATGGACGTTCTTAGCAGTAATTCTTCATGTCTTTTTTGATTTATTCAATGTCCACGGAACACAAATCCTTCTGCCTTTTTCTAAAAAATGGATTTCCTTTGACGCTATCCCATTATTGGATCCTTACATTTTAACCCTCCATTTTCTAGGGTTTGGGCTACTCTTTTTCTACCAGGCAGGGATTATCTTTTTAATCATTTATGTATTCATATTTTTATACCTGGCTGTTCGAACTCTGTCAGCATTATTAACCAAAAGGCACTTACAACAACATTTTATTAGAGCTGACCGTATAAAACTAATCCCGTGCATCACCCTATTTAAATGGGATATTATTATCGAGACGAGGGAGGACTTTTTATTTGGAGTTTATTCAGATAATACACTCGACATAGAACATACTCTTTCCAAAAATATTGACTTTCCAGTATTGGTTTCTGACAGTACAAATGACGAGTCCGTTTCAGACTTTCTTGCCGGTACATCGTTCGCTTATCCTTTTGTTGCTGTCAGAAAAAACGGCTACTTTGTTTATTGGAAGGATCTTCGTTTTCGTACCAAAAAATTCTTCCCGTCCCTTGCCATCATGTTTATTTCCTCTGATTTCAAAAGAAAGAATAGCTATATAGGCAAGGTAAGCTCTTTAAAACAATACAAAAAAGTGCTTCGCAGCTTAACGAATTCCTCTTCATCAATCAAATAAAAGTTTATAAAAAATGACCACGGTTCAAATACCGCGGTCATCTTTTAATATATGGGGACGCATTTATTTCTTAGCTGCATCTTACCTGAACGATTCGGAGGTCAACGAAACAATAACGTTTCGGATAAAATAAGGAATCCCTCCGTGAAGGGATTCCAAGCTAACTACATTACTTCCTTCTCTTTCCTAATGGCAGGAGAGGCAACGGTGATTCCTGTTGTTTCTTCAAAATTAAATAGGCTAGTTGGGATATCGGTAAACCGCTCTAATTCATTGTACGCAGGAATACCGTGATAAGACATATCTAAGCCCTCGTCTTCTTCCCGTTCTGTTGCTCGGAAACCAACTGTCTTTGTGCATACCTTCGCAATAAAAGTTCCAGCAATTAACCCCCAGACAATGACCACCACCGCACCCAATAATTGCACCTTTAAAAGTGAGAAATCACCAGTCGTTAAAAAGCCTTGTGACCGATCAAGTAATCCAACAGCAATCGTTCCAAACACCCCGCCGAATCCATGAACAGCCACAGCGCCTACAGGATCATCCACTTTTAAATAATCGACTAACAGAGTAGCATAAATAACGAGCAAGCCACTTAAAGCTCCAATCAAGATAGCGCTCCATTCAGAAACATAAGCACATCCCGCCGTTATGGCTACCAAACCAGCTAATACACCATTTATCGTCATACTCGGATCCGCTTTTCCGAACTTTCGCATCGTCAAAAAGAGAGCTGCCGACCCACCGCTTGCTCCAGCTAACATTGTATTAATAGCAATAGGCGCTAGGGCTGAGCTAGAGGCATCTAGTGTACTTCCTGCATTAAAAGCAAACCAACCGAACCACAAAATAAATGCTCCCGCTGATGCTAAAGGAATGTTACTTGGGGCAAACACATTAACGCTGCCATCCGAATTAAACCTTCCTTTTCTCGGTCCCAATAGCTTTGCCATAGCTAAAGCAGTAAACCCACCAAGTGCATGAATAGCGGCTGAACCCGCAAAATCCTTCATTCCTAACTTCGCTAACCATCCTTCGCTGTTCCAAATCCAATGTCCAGAAAGAGGATAGATAATCATACAAACGAGCGCAGCAGTGACTACATAGGCTTTAAAATTCATCCGTTCAGCTACTGCACCCGAAATAATCGAGACACATGCCACAGCAAACCCCATTTGAAAAAGAACAAAAGCAACACTTGGCAATTCAAGAGAAAGTACAATTTTCTCTGGACTTCCAATAAGGCTGGTCCCAATGAACCCAAAGGCATCTTTTCCAAACATTACCCCAAATCCGATAATCCAAAACGCCAAAGCTCCAATCGTTAAGTCAACAAAGATTTTCATTGTAACATTAACCGCATTTTTCGTTCGGACAAATCCAGCTTCCAGTAAACTAAATCCACCTTCCATAAACAAAACCATGGCTGCAGCAAGGACGACCCACACGGTATTTATATACATTAATTCCATAAGATCACCCCTTATCATTCGCTAAATCATCGATATCATAGTCAATTGCCCCAGTCCGAATGTTATAAGCTTCCAGAATTGGATAGATATATATTTTGCCATCTCCATCTTCACCGGTCTGGGCAGAATGAACGATGGTCTGGATCGTAGACTCTACCAAATAGTCCGAAAGAACAATTTCCATTTTTACTTTTGGATGGAGTGTCACTTGATAATTTTTTCCGCGATACACACCTTGCGTATCTTTTTGTTTCCCTCTTCCAACCACCTGAGAAACAGTAAAACCTGTAATCCCTATTTTTTTTAAACCCTTAATCGTCTCTGTGAGCCTCTCCGGTCGAATGATTGCCTCAATCTTTTTCAAAGAATCAGCTCCTTGTGTTATATTTCCTAACATCAATATGTTAAAATATATAACATCTAGGTATTCTCCGTCAATATTAAATTATGGAAATCGGGAAATTCTAAAAAGATTAGGGTCTATAAAAAAAGAAGGATGCGATTACACTACCGGCATCCTTCTTTTTCTATACTAATAATTTTTAATTTGTCTGAGGAATAGTACGTTTTTTTATTTCAATGTCCCCTTAGACACCGTTAATTCCTTTATCTTAACAATCCAATCCTTGAAACTCCCATATTCACTTGAATCGAAGCCGAAGTACGACTTTATGAATTGGATGGTTTCGCTTTCTTGATCATGAAAAACTCCATCTGAATAGATGAGTTGAAGGAGTTCGGTTAAGACGATGTTTTTTGAACGTTCATTCTTAAATACTTTAAGGATATCATCAATAGCAAGACCCTTTAATTTATACTCCTCAAGTCCCATTTCTTTTTGGTACCTGATAAGTATGGAATTCTCGAATATAGATACTTTTCCATCAATTTTGGCAATCAGAGCAGCAAGTTCAAGAAACGCCTTCCTCTCCTCTGGCTGAAGTTCTGCTAGGAACATTCCTTCACATCTCCTTTAAGGGTTTGTTCTAAGTATACGAAAAAAGTAGGAGAAAGTTTCAAATTGTTGTTTCTCCATTGAATAATTACATCCATACTACACATACTACTCTTTGTGTTTAGGAGGTGAAGATCATGCCAAATCAACAAAACAACCAGCAAAAAGGGAAATCCAATCCTAATCAACAAGGTTCAGGGTCACAGTATCACAAAGAGCATGCGAGCAATGTTCCAGATTACGGAGCAAACACGGTCGACCCAAATGCATTTACTAATACCACAGAAAACAATGAACAGTAATTATGAATTTTTTAGACGCCCTATTGTGGCGTTTTTCTTTTTTTACCACCCTTTAACTCACTTTTTTAGTGATTCAAGGATCTCCTTAATCTTTTTTAAATCTTTCATATTTGCTCGCTTCATCATTAGAGCCATAAACGGTGCAAACACTTTTGAGAAACCGGTTGGATTTCCTTTGTTCCTTAAGGTCATTCGTGTTTGATTGCCTTCTAACACTTCCCAAGTATAGGTCGTTTCCATTGGAAACGGTCCCTGTGCGGTTTTCATAACCAGCTTTTTTTCTGGAATAAACTCTGTAATTTCATAGATATAGGCAAGTTCTCTCCCGAGGAATTGTGCTTTAAAGGCCACTCTTGAACCCAAGGTTAATGGTTTTTCGGTTTGCCATTCGGCTGATTGAATATTTACATACCATTCTGGGGCGTTGTCAGGATTGGCTGCATATTTTGAGACCTGCCCAACTGGGCGTTCGATAATTATTTCTGTAAAAACATCTACCATATGTTTGACCCCCGTAAACTTTTAGGATTTATTTTTTTCTACATAATTTTTAAGCAACGTGCCAAGCAAATACTTCCACCCCTCGGTAGGGGATCGCTAATTATCCTCCTGTTTACATTTAGTTAAATATTACCACAACCATTTTCCCTTTAGTCGTGCCCATCTTAAATAGGATCCATTACGCAAGATTTTGTTCATCTTCATCTTAGAGGATGGAAGTTTGTACTACTTAAGTGTTATAGTTAGATAATACAGTTAATTTCAATTCGGCTCCCCATTTGGATTTTGCGTTTCAAAAGTTTAATATCGAATGAATATGGCCTACTTTTCAACAAGATAAAGTAGAGAATCGACTAGAGGTGTAACCATGAAACAAGAAGTTGGATTTGTTCAAAGAGAAGTTTTAAAAGAAAAGCCTGATTTTGCTTCACTTGGTTTTGGTAAGTATTTTAGCGATTATATGTTTGTTATGGATTATCAACATGAAATCGGATGGTATGACCCGAGAATTACTCCATACGAGCCATTAACACTCGATCCTTCTGCGATGGTTTTTCACTATGGACAAGCTATATTTGAGGGAATGAAGGCCTATAAGACAGCAGATGGAACGATCCAGCTCTTCCGCCCTGAAAAAAACATGAGGCGATTGAATGATTCATGCGAAAGACTGTGCATTCCCCAAATTGATGAAGATTTCTTATTAAATGCCATTAAACAATTGATTTTAACAGAAAAGGATTGGATACCTGATGGAGAAGGGACTTCTCTATACATTCGTCCGTTTATTTTCTCAACCGAACCTTATCTTGGTGTTCGTCCTGCGAAACAATATAAATTGCTAGTCATTCTCTCTCCATCGGGAGCATATTATGGTGACCAATTAAGTCCTGTGAGGATTTATGTGGAAGAACAGTATGTTCGGGCTGTTATTGGCGGAGTGGGCCATGTGAAGACTGCTGGAAATTATGCGGCTAGTCTGAAGGCACAGGAAAAAGCCGATGAAAATGGATTTGCTCAAATCCTCTGGCTTGATGCAAAAGAGAAGAAATATGTCGAAGAAGTTGGCAGCATGAATATCTTCTTCAAGATCAATGGCGAAGTGGTAACACCAAGATTAAACGGAAGCATTTTACCAGGTGTCACCCGTGATTCGGTTATTGAATTACTAAAATATTGGAATATTCCTGTACGCGAAGAGAAAATTTCAATTGAAGAGGTTTTTGCAGCACATGCGCGCGGAGAACTAGAAGAAGTCTTTGGTGCAGGAACAGCTGCCGTTATCTCCCCTGTTGGCGAATTAACTTGGAATGACCAAGCGATTACAATAAATGACGGTCAAATCGGCGAACTTTCTCAGAGCCTCTATGATGAAATGACCGGAATCCAACTTGGAAAAAAAGAAGATCCATTTAACTGGACAGTGAAAGTTGCCCAGGTGGAAGTGTAAAAAGAGATACCGGCCAAATCGTAACGGGTTCTGTTACCTGTCAGAAAACATAAAAATAAAATAATAAATAACACTAAATTTGCCCGTCAAAATGTAGGGTATTTTGCAGCATC
Organism: Bacillus sp. ISL-75; assembly: GCF_018613095.1. Classification (NCBI taxonomy): domain Bacteria; kingdom Bacillati; phylum Bacillota; class Bacilli; order Caryophanales; family Bacillaceae; genus Bacillus; species Bacillus sp. ISL-75. The sequence continues at coordinate 129 of NZ_JAGGQX010000093.1, read as the reverse complement.
TTATGTAATACAAAAATAGCCTAGTAAGATTACTAGGCTATTCCTTTTATACAAATTGCTTGTTGTACTAAGCACCCGTTAGCCATCCATGAAGCGCAAAAATCAGCGCTTCACCACAGAGAATGAAAA
>NZ_JAGGQX010000092.1:0-5541 GCF_018613095.1 Bacillus sp. ISL-75 | reverse complement strand
AAGGCTCCCTTCTACTCGACTACTTGAATAAAGAGTAAAGCCCTTTTTTTATTAAAGTAACGAAGTAGAATAATTGAAGAACATATTTGTTAGGTTAGTCTAAAGAAAAAAGAAGATAAATTGAGGTAATAAAAATGTATGAATTTAAAGATAAGTCCGAAAAGAAAAGAAAAAAATATAAGATATACCTATTTTTATATATTATCTCTGTTTTAATAAATACATTCATTGACATTTTTGACTTGGGATTTGAAAAAGTTTCTGGAGTCCGCATAGTTATTAGCCTTTTATTTTATGGTGTTGTCCTTTATTTTGGTTTGCGTAGAAAGTTTTGGGCTGAGGTTATGATTAAATTTTTTGTCTGGCTAAATATTATTTTATTGTTCTTCATTATTACTGTTAAGATTTTAGGGTTGTAGTTCAAATTAATTTTTAATGTTCTTCAACTAAAGGGTGCTTGAGTTTAGCAAAGAGTCGTAGCTGCGGCTCTTTTTCTTGTTCCACTAACGGAGCAGTTTAGTTGTGCGAAATGTTTCTAGCTTAAATGGAGGATGGTCACATTTCTCTGGTAAAGGCTAGACAGTTCCTATCGGAACTGAAGGATTATATCGAAGAATCAAATGATGGGGTAACGCCCTGAAGGGTTCTCTCTTAGTCGAATAGCACTGGATTTAGTAAGAATGATAGTGTTATAAGCTCGGCGAAAAGGCGTGAGAAATTACCGTAACAGTTCGGCTGACGAAAGCCTACTCGATGGAGTGGTGTAATTCATGATGCTTGAGTTGAATGAATATGGTGAGAATGCAAATAAACCTAAAAGAAAAGGTTAAGCTGACGAACTTCTGAATGTACGGGTCTATAACTGCGATACATAGAAATGTGTATATCACCAAATTGTGAGGTTAGATGTGGGTGAGTAAAAATAACTAATATGAAAATCCATGATACGTTACAGGCGTATGAATGCTAACAGGCTTACAGGAAGCACCTAAGTTCATTCTATAATAGATATAATTCAACATTGTAAGCTGATAACGTGGAGGGCTTACTTCCAATGAAACGTTGACAAGGAAAGCAATAATGATAATAGCTATTGTATAACTTATCTTTATATCAGTGAAAGTGGTGGCACAGTACCAATGAAATGTCTAATCCACATGGAGGGATAGCCACTAGACTAATTAAGATTTATTCAACCAATTAAGGTAGTTCTTTATCGGTTAATAAGGTTCTTGTGAGACTAAAAGAGGTTTAACTCCGAAAGGAGTCACCAACTTATTGAAACGGAAGAAACTGAGACACAGTGAATATTATAGTATGCAAGATTGTTTTGACAGACTATATTCTCAAATTGTCAGTGGTCATCGCTTCTATGACTTAACAGATTTAATGAGTTCTAAAGATAATATACGACTTGCCTACAGAAACATAAAAAGAAACACAGGTAGCAAAACTACTGGAACAGATAAATTAACAATCAAAGATATTCTAGAATTAACAGTGGAAGATGTAATAGCAAGGGTTCAAGCCATGTTCAAATGGTACAAACCGCAAACAGTAAGGCGTGTTTTCATTCCAAAAGGAAAAGGTAAAACTAGACCTCTTGGAATTCCAACGATTTGGGATAGAATTTTTCAACAATGCATATTTCAAATTTTAGAGCCAATATGTGAAGCAAAATTCCATAAACATAGCTATGGATTTAGACCAAATCGCAGCACTCATCATGCCAAAGCCAGATTTGAATTTCTTATCAATCAATCTGGACTTCATCATTGTGTTGATGTAGATATTAAAGGTTTCTTTGATAATGTTAATCATAGTAAGCTTTTAAAACAAATGTGGTCACTAGGCATAAGGGAAAAATCACTACTTTCAATTATTTCTAGGCTATTAAAAGCAGAGATTGAAGGTGAAGGTATCCCTACAAAAGGTACTCCGCAAGGAGGTATTTTGTCACCTTTACTATCCAACATTGTATTAAACGAATTGGATTGGTGGATTAGTGACCAATGGGAAACATTTGAAAGCAGATATACTTACTCCACCAATGGTAGTAAGTATCAGCATTTAAAGAAAACATTTTTGAAAGAGTGTTTCATCGTCCGTTATGCGGACGATTTTAAGGTAATTTGCCGAACTAGGTCACACGCAATAAAAATGAATTACGCATTGAAAGATTTCTTGAGAAAAAGACTTCATTTGGAAACAAGTGAAGAAAAATCGAAAGTTATTAATCTAAAGAAAAACTCTTCCGAGTTTCTTGGTTTTTCAATAAAAGCCATAAGAAAAGGAAAGACAAGATTTGGTTATGTAGCAAGGTCCGATATGTCAAAGAAAGCTAAAGCAAACGCCTTCCAAAAGATTAAGGACACTATAAAAGTAGTCAAGAAAAAGCCTTGCATTCAGACAGTTTGGAATTTCAATGCTGTCGTCATGGGAATCCAAAACTATTACTCAGCCGCTACTAACATCACTATCAATCTGAATGAGTTAAACGCTCATCTACGCAGAACGTTATATAATCAATTAAGGAACATTAGAACCGAGGCAAGTTTCCATGAGATGACTAAAACCTTACAGAAAAGGTACAAGGGATATAAGGCAAAACTGTATATGATACAAAAAATGGTTTTTGTCCCCATCCACGCACAACGGTGGAAAAAGATACTTGGATTCTCCCAAGTAATATGTAACTTTACTGCCGAAGGTAGAGCAAAAATTCATAATAGCCTAAAGGCTATTGATAAAAATACGCTTTCTTACATCATGAGAAACTATATTCCAAACAGATCCATTGAATATAACGACAATCGAATCAGTAAATTTATTGCCCAGTATGGTAAATGTGCCATATTAGGAGAAGAGTTAGGGATACATGAATGGCATTGTCATCACATAAACCCTTATTATCTTTCAAAAGATGATAGCTATTCAAATTTGATTATTGTTCATAAAGCAATTCATCAATTAATTCATCTAAAAGATAAAGTCAAAATAGAAACTCTTTTACAATTTTTAAAGCTTACTAGTAAGCAGAAAGAAAAAGTTAATAAGCTACGGTTAAGATGTCAAAATGAAATAATCTAACTTTGGAAAAACAGCACTCGTCTGCTTAATACATAGAACGAATAAATCGGATTAGTTGGAACGCCGTATGCGGTGAAAGTCGCATGTACGGTGTGAACAGGGGGAAAAGGGAGCGATAACTTCAAACCCTTACCTATCTGTATTAGTTAGACAAGGATGTTAAAGGTTAATTGTTTGAATTAAACAATAGTAATAAAAATTTCCGAAAATATTTTATTCTCCAATTGGAAATCGAAAAGAAATAATCTTTATTGGTAGAAAATATAAAAGGAACTCCCAAAATAGTGGAGGTTCCTCCATAATGCTTAGTCTTATAAAGGCTAATGGTAATAAAAGGTTATTGGGTTAAAACCAGGAAGCGCCTACAATAATTAATAGCATGAACAATACGACAATTAGCACGAATGTTGAACGGTCGCCGTAACCATATTCTCCATAGCCGTAACCACCATAACCATATCCGCAGTAACCAAGCATTTAAAATCCCCCTGTTTTATAAATTAATAATATCTTCGACCAACAAAGGCAGAAACTACGATAATAGGTAGAATAAACAGTACAACAATTATTGCGAAACTTCCGCTCCATGGAGGGCTAACGGGATAGTTTTGTCCCGATAACAAAAACTAACAGAATGAAAACGATAATATATAAAGGAGATTAAATATGCTGAAAAAGATACGGAAAATCCTTCAAGTACTCCTATTTGTATTTTTCGGCGCATGTTTTGTTTTGCTTCCTTGGAGTAATATTGACAGAACAGCAGCCGAAAAAAGGATGGTATTTGACCAGCAGCCCATCCAATACCCGATTCGTCAAAGTAAAATTACTATGTATACGGACGGGAAACAGTTAGACAATCAATTATTCTCAGATATAAGGAAAGCAAAACAATACGTGTATATCAACTTTTTCTCTATTGCTGATGATAAAGTAAGTCATCAATTTCTAGATTTATTGAGACAAAAAAGCCAGGAAGGTATAGAAGTATATTATGCAGTGGACAGGCTGGGTGGAATTTTGCTAAAGAAGAGGGAAAGAGAATTATTGGTTAAAGCAGGAGTGCATTTTACGTATTACAATAAGCCTGCTTTACCTTATCTTTTTGCTTCTTTGGATCGTCGAAATCATCGCCGTATTTCAATTATTGATGGAAGGATTGGGTACATTGGCGGATTTAACATCGGCAAGAAGTATTTAGGAGAAAAAGTAAAACTCGGTCACTGGAGAGATTATCACCTTCAAATACGAGGAGAAGGAGTTCAAGATCTAGAACATCAATTTGTGTTAGACTGGAAGAAAAACACAGAGCAACAGATTCCTATACACAGCGCGACAAAGGAAAAGGGAGCAACCTCGCATCGATTTACTGCATATTATAGCGGAGAAAAACTTGGGCAAGATTATGCAATGCTGTTTCATCAAGCAAAAGAGTCCATCATTATAGTAACACCTTATTTTATACTAAATGACAGACCTATTTGGAACTCATTAGTGGATGCAAGAAAAAGAGGGGTTCGTGTTAAAATTCTGTTCTCACCTCATTCGGATGCACTGTTAGTTAAAGAGGCAGCGTATCCATATATTCGAAAAGCATTAAAACAGGGAATAGAAGTATACGGTTATAAAAAGGGAGTGATACACGGTAAAGTATTCTTGATTGATAAAAACGTATTGATGGTAGGGACCGTAAATTTTGATTCGCGCTCGTTTCATTTAAATGAAGAAATGAACTGCTATATCCATGACCCTGTCTTTATTTCTAAAATAAAGCCAGTCATCAATGAAGACATCCAAAATTCAAAGCGAGTTACATCCTCTGACGTCAATCAATTATCTATAAAAGAAAAACTGAAAGAAATGTTTGCAAAAATGATTGAGTATTATTTGTAAAAACTAAGTATTTTTATTTTAAGGAGTAGTAGATTGCATTTTATTAGAATAAATTAAATTACTGATACTAAAATAGAATGCTATGGAGAGGGAACATTGTTTCCTTCTCTTTTTTATTTAGGCTATTTAAAGGGGTACTCATTTTTACTACCATTTAAGAACGATATTTTCTTACATATACTGTGTTGAAATTGAGCTTTATGGATGGCGAACGGGTGCTTTCCTTCAATAAAAATCAGCAATGATCTTCAACTTACGGGGTGCTTATGTTCATGATGGATCGCTGCAGCGATCTTTTTTTATTATTCGACTAGCGGTCAGTTTAGTTGAACAAAATTTAAATCTGTAGTTTAATTTATTGCAGAACATTCAAAAAATAGGGGGGACTTAATTTGGAAATGTGGATTAATAAAGGATTTTCAATTTCTACAAATAAAGAGTATTTAGATTTAACATTAATACATACCTTCTTGAGTCATGAAGCCTACTGGTCAAAGGGGATACCCAAGCAAATAGTAAAAAAGGCAATTGAAAATGAGACTGCTGAAAATATAAACA
>NZ_JAGGQX010000091.1:0-14227 GCF_018613095.1 Bacillus sp. ISL-75 | reverse complement strand
AGCCAGGAACATTTCGCACAACTCAAGCACCCATTAGTTCAACAAGGAAATCTATCAAATAAGGTTTATGTTCAATTAATAACACGATTTATATATAATATAATGTAAGAATCACATGATCAGTACTCATCATAATCAGAAAGGTGATAATAAAATGGATAATTTTTATCTGTTTGTCATTATGTGTATTTTTCTAATTATTTTACCCGGTCCCGATACGGCAATTGCTACAAAAAATACTGTCACCGTTGGGAGAATCGGAGGTCTTAAAACAGCTTTAGGTATTTGTTGTGCCCTTCTTATCCATACTTCTGCTGCTGTATTAGGTCTTTCAGCCATCATTGTGAAATCAGCATTATTATTTTCTGTCTTTAAATATGTTGGAGCTGTTTATTTAATTTATCTGGGTGTTAAGACATTATGGTCTTTGAAGAAAAAGGAAGAAACAGCAAGCGTTAAGATGAACACAAAAAGCCAGTTTGTAAACACATCTTGTTTTAAACAAGGGTTCATTACAAATATCCTAAATCCCAAAGTTGCTGTCTTTTTCTTAACCTTTTTGCCTCAATTCGTGGACTCTGGAAGCAATACCTTTATACCGTTTCTTATAATGGGTATAACTTATACTGTATTGACTGCCGTCTGGTTTTTACTTTATGTCTATTTAATTAATCAGATTAGTTCTTTTATGAAAAAACCTAAAACACAAGAAATTATTGAAGGAATCACAGGTACTATACTGATAGGTTTTGGTATAAAACTAGCTCTTGAAAAGACTCATAATTAGATCATTATTTATAATAGAAGACCCTTGATTTCCCTAAATCAAAGGGTCTTCTTTTTTGCCGGAATAAAATATCTTAATCAATCTATTGAACACAAAATAAAAAAGACCATTTTTGCCCAAGAAATTAGTTGCTTCTTCTTCCCTGCATAAATCGTTACCACACTATCTTTTTGCTTGTCACCGCTTATATCAACATAATATAAAGCAGATTCATATTTTCAATGGTACCAATCGGGAAATGTTATAAAACATTGTTAAGACCAGTGTGACCGTCTAGTTAAATGACACAGTTTTTGCTCAATTAAGTGACACACTTAAATGGAAATTAGATTAAAATAAATGTCCTTTGACACGGAGCCTCTACGAACATGATTTTCTTATAAAACGAAGTCAAACTGTTTTTAGCAAATAAAAAGGCATTATGTTTTATGAATATAAAAAGAGCCTAAATAAACAAGTAGTGAATAAAAACTTGCATAATTTAGGCTCTTTTTAGTTTATTCCTTGTTTCAGTAAAGCACCCTTTAGTTTAAGAACATAGCTTCACAAAGTTAATAAAATATATTTGCCAAGAATCAGCCTAATTTACGAGTGTGCTAATATCTCGTCGGTTTCTTTTTTCAGACAGGGAAGCAAGTGCAGATTCATTGAATCCTTTAACGAGGAGCCATACGGCTAAAATCATTTCATTAGCTGCTACTGGTAACGCCAAAATACCACCCCAAACAGAAACTTGTTGAATGACACCGAACATGACTAACAAGGCACAAATAAAAACAAGAGTTGCCCCTGTCATACCCAAGATTGATATAAACCTCGGTACGAGCTTTGTTTTATAAAATATATAACTGTACATCATCGTATTTAGCCCCAGCATGAAGAGGGGACCAAGCATAAATGTCCAGTCATGTACTGCCTTTAATACTATACCTGAAGCTTGAAAAGAAGCGGTATCCGGGGCTCCTGCTGCTACAAATTCCCGGCTTAAGGTCAATAGGGACAGTACGCTGATTACACCAACAGTAATGATAATCGCTTCAAGAAACCTGAAGCAAACATGCCAAAGAGCTATAGTTTCATTATACTTTCTTAAAATCGGAAACATGGTAGTTGAAGTACCAATCGCTGATGCGACAAGAGTTAACTCCATAAGCGCTCCTAGTATCACCTGGTTGGCGTGCTCGGAACCTATAATCAGGTAATCAGGACCTTTTAGGATTGGAGCGTATAAATTAAGACCTATTATCGCAGTAACGGCTGCAAGTATAAACAGTACCCCCACAATTTTTGCTGCTTTTTTGTTTGAATTCATTTTTTATCCCCTTCTCTTAATAAATTCAATAACGGTAAAGCAAAAACAATAATAGTTCTTACAGCGTTGTGTTGTCCCCATAAAAGAATACCTCTTCCAACGGTAAGTTAAAGGCGTGAGCAATGCGAAAAGCCAATTCTAGAGATGGGGAGTAGTTTCCCTTTTCGAGAGCCACGATTGTTTGTCTTGTTACGCCCGCCTTGTCAGCTAATTGCTGCTGAGTCATTTCATCATGGTTGAATCGTAATTTACGGATGTGATTGCCGACAAGATTTTTGCCCACTCTTACACTCCTTTCCGATAGTGATAAAATTTTGTAACGGAGCCGGTCACATCGGAAATGAATCCTGAAATGATTAGGATAATGAACATCACCTGAGACGGCTGATAGATGAACAGCGAACCCATTGCAAGAAGAAAGCCGACGATAAACACAAAAAAAGAATTTCGGTTCGCTTTCAAGTCAATTAACTTATCGAGTTCATCCGCAAATGTTGGTTCCTTTTCTCTGGTTGTTATTCTATAGACAATGTTAAAAATTATGCTGATAATGATATGTGAGACTATTGAAAACAAAGTAAGGATGAGGACGAAGGAACCCCAATAGCGAAAGGTTTCCGTCGACTCCAGACCCCCTCCGGGGTACCGCGGGTACATGTACAAGCAATAAGAACCGAAAATGAGTATGGCACTGAACAACGATACGATGCTCTTCTTTTCTTGATAGGTCATGGTTTACACCTCCTGTGTATTCCATTTTACACCAAGTAAGGTATAATGTACATAATGTATTATAAACTTTACATAAAGTAAACTATAGATTACGTTTAATAGTCCGGACACATCCTTATAGGGCAGTGTTCCGAGCTTTTGGAGACGTAACTGGTTTTGGGAATTTAATGAACGAATTACCGCATAACCGATTTTCTGGGTTGCAAAGCATCAACAGAAAGCAGACCAAAGCTGAAATAATACAGTCTTGGTCTGCTGTTTTAAGCTTAGTTTGTTATTCTAGAGAATTTCAACTCATTCACCCGTTATGGTTAAGTTATTAATAATTGAAAATCTCCTTTAAATAATCTGTTATGTTCAATAACTTGTAGATGTTGATGAAACTCTTACTCCACTAACCTGCCCCGTTAGTGCAGCAAGCATAACTTCACAAATATGTATAAATATTAGCTTATATACATTTTTTCTTGAGTATCGATTCATAAATTTACTGCCAAAACATACATTAATTAATTTCCAAAAATATCCAAACAAGGGTCTGCCTGATTAACCAAGGCAATCATGAATACCTCTCCATGTAAAAATGTACGTTTCAAACTGGAAAAAAGTGTCCCAAATTATCAAGCAAAAACTGTGTCATCTCTTTCAAGCGGTCAAAACAAGATAAAACATATGCAAAACAGAATTGGGGACACTAAAGATAGGAGATGATAGATATGAAATTAAAGATATTAATGTTATCTTTACTTGTTGTATTTTCTTTTGTTGCGCCGCAATTCATAAAAGCTGAATCAACTAATGGGGGATGTCAAAGAATTGCCTTCATATGGGAAGTATCCATGAAAAGTGACAGGATCTCTAAAATTAAAGTCATATCAGATGAAGCCAATCCGATTATGAACGAACTCATCCTGACGAAAGAATACAAAGAAAAATTTAATAAACAAATATATGGACCTGGTTATTTTCCCTTTAAGATTACACATGTGAGCGGAAAGATTTCTGGCGAGAAAATTACTTTATATTATAAGAATGTGAAAACGCCCTGTGTAGTGAAAATACAAGCAGAGCCAACCTCAGGCGAAATCATTTTGCCGAAAGGGAACATGTATAAACCAATAACGCTTCACAAAGGCTACAAAGGTTTTATCGGGGAATTACCGGAGGGATATGAATTAACCTTGTTAATCGATAATATCCAGTACAACGTAAAGTTGATCGGTGACAGTATCAATTATAAACCATCTAAACGTGATTTAATAAAGGTCGTAAATTCGATGTTTCCACCAAAATGACGACAGCGCTATTTGAAATATGTTGTTGCATAATGCTCCGCTCATCTTCTGTCATATCCTGGTGAAACGTTGTTCTCGGTGGAGTGGATTTTAACATAAAGTGAATTTTTTCTGTATTATTGCTTGAGATGTTATGCGATAGTTAGAATCTCCTCCATCAATATTAAATTGTTTTTCATTGTAAAGTAGACACTCAATTTCATTATTCCATAAAGCCCTTTTGTCATCACAGTGTATACAATTCAAGCAACTTCACATGCTTCACAGCTATCTATGGAAAATTAAAACATTTCAGCTAAGCAACTTGCGGAATTAACTTCTATCTTCGGCTCAAGTGATGCCTATTTATTCATGTTAGCTTTTTCTTTTGTGGCGTTAATTGTTGCATTCTTTATGCCTAAAAAAGCCGTAATACAAAAAAGCCAAAGTTAATCACATAACAGATTAAATTAACATTATTATTCATCGTATTTAAAATGAAAGCATATCTAAGACTTGTCGGATATGCTTTATTTTCAATACAGTTCCAAGCAATTCTTGTGAACCCAATCTGCACTTTTGTTGCTAGTTAAAAATGAATGGCTTTTCTATAACTTTGTGAAGAAATACACTTAAACGAAACTGCTCCGTTTGTAAAAAAGCGTCTCCACTTAATGTAGAACAAAAAAGACCTTTGATCTATAAAATCAAAGGTCAAAGTTGAACTTAGTGGTCTATGCTAAGTCCATTTTAGGAGGTCTAAACTCAGAAGAATTTAAACTATTATTATATTAACATAAAATGAATATTTATTCAATATTTTTAATAATTATACCTTAGCTATCATACTAATAGTTTTATTTTATTTTGTATAAATATTCTAAATATGTAAAAAAGCGAACTCAAAGAGTAAGCTTAACCTCTATAAACACTATCACATGTTCCAGGTTTTGGTTCATAAAAACAATGTTCTTTAAATTGACCAGATTGAGGTTGACCGTACCATGTTGGAGGGCATGGAGCATGTGGATTAAAATACCAAAGAGCAAATTTCGCTGGGTGGTCTCTCCAATAATCCAAATTCTGTTTTGCTAATCTTCTTTCAGAAGTTCTTGATCTTTGATAAAATACATTCCCTTTTTGAACTGCTTCAAAGGAAAAATTTCCTCCTTGTACTTGAAAAATGACTTGGTTAATTGCTCTTAAACCTTTAAAGTCTAAACAATTTGCTACAAGACGATTCACAATTACATTTCCAACATATAACATTCCCTGTTTTCCTTCACCTTCGGCTTCTGCTCTCATCATCCTTGCCATAATGTCTACGTCTGAACTTCGGTAACTTACTCTTGGCATTTTTCCACCCCCAAAATATAGTATGAAAAAAAGCCTACATTCATGTCATTGTTTATTTTATAAGAATGCTTAGTTTTTAAAGCTTACAGTTTTTAAGTAAAATGGAAACTATTGAATTCTTTTTATTTCTTTCTTCCACTATACTGCCCCGATAGTGGAAGAAAAAAAGCAGCAGAAGCAGCTGCCGTCTTAAACTTATTGCACCTGTTGAAGAACCACCTTCTCTACTTCAAACTGTGTAATAAATTCTAAAAATTCTTTTCAATAAATTTCACACGAACGTTCATTCGTGTATAATTTATATATGCTTTACTAAGGAGGAATTTTTATGAAGTCAATCGATTTAATTATTCTAAACTTTAATGAAGTAAGAAGGAGGAGCATAAAGGTCTGGACATCAATTCCTGAAGAAAAGCTTCACTGGAAGCCAGATGATAAAGCAATGAATTGCCTCGAAATGATTAGGCACGTACTAGAAAGCGAACATTATTATGACCTTGCAATTAGAAATAGAGGGAGTTTATCTGTTTTCGATTCCCCTTTCGAAAATCAGCCCTTCACTTCTGTAAATGCTGAATTGGAATTTGCAGAACCCTACCGAAAGCAATTCATAGATACTATTAAGTCATTTTCTGAAGGTGATTTAGAAAATATTAAAATTGACCGCTCTGAATCGGGGTACATAAGAGATTTAGGGGATATGCTTTTACGTGTTGCCTATCACGAATCCGTTCATACTGGGCAGTTATTGGATTATTTAAGGACATCAGGGGTTCCAAGAATCCGTATCTGGGATTAAGCAAATCCATTGGTGCTATCACAAAAGTGGTACACCTTTTTAATTACACAGGTTGTGTCAAATGTGGCATTAACGAGAATGATATTTTCATTTCTCTTCTTCCACTAATCTGCTCCGTTTGCACAATAGAAAAGCTGCCTTATGACAGCTACTTGCAGTTATGATCTTCAACTTTTGCATTCAGTTATTTTAACAAGAAAAAAGCCACTTGGATGGCAGCTAACTCTTTATTCCTTGCTCCCGTTCGTAGAAATATGGGGAAGAAATCGAATCCATTATGTCTCAAATATTAATTAATCTTTAGTTCCTAATACGTCTGTATATGGGGGGACATACCCCATCTGACGTATCATAGCTACAATTTGTCCCTTGTGATGAAATTCGTGAGTAAAGGTATGCATAAGCAATTTACCTGGCGTAATGGTTATTGTTTCTGGTTCTTCTCTCCAAGGGATCATCCTCTGAATCGGCTCATTTAATTGATTTCCGTGTAATTTAAATACCTCATTTACAAAAGAATCCACCAGTTCAAAGCGTGCCATTATTTCGTCCAATTTGAATTTTAGCAGGTCTTCCTTTGGAGTAAGTGGCTTCTTTGTTTCTAATAACACAAATGAACCAAGCCAAGCAATATAACAATCTGCTATGTGTACCAATGAGTCACGCACACTTTGCCAACCGTATCCATTTTGGCGGGTAAAATCATTTGGTTCTAGTTCCCTACAAAAGTCTAACAGCGTTCCTCGAGTCTGTCGGACCCATTCATATTCATTTTGATGGAACATTCTAAACACCTACTTTCCCGGAATAATAATACATATTCTAGATATGTAAAAATAAACCTTCTTCCAACTAACCTGCTAGTTAGTGGAACAAGAAAAAAAGTCGCCGAAGCAGCTTCCGTTCTTAAACTCTTGCACCCGATAGTTAAGTAGAAATCTTCACAATCTTTTCTTTACCCTAACAAGATTTAATAACTTAAATGTGTTGGGGCATTACAAAAAGACGCCTTCTTTAAAGAAAAGCGCCCGTTAATTGAAGATCGTGCAACAATAATTTTAGATTAATAGCACCCTATGATATTGCACAAAAGTCCTTTAGCCTTAGTAAAGTCAAAAATAATTTGTGATGAAGATTTATTTTAATTTTGCCTTTACAGGAATATTCCTTTTTAGGTATATTCAGAAAGAATATTGATTAAAAGGAGTTGCGAAAATAAGAGATGGATTATACAACAATCTTAAGCACTCTTGCCGAGCCCGAGGACGAAGGAAAAACAACCCTTACAATGATTGTGGTTCCCGTATCCCCGACTGAGGAAGAGATCAAAACCTTCGAGGATTCAAAAGAGCTGGCTCAGGCAGGATATACCGGAACCTTTGATCAATTAGATGTATACGTAACAAAGATATTACGTTTAAAATAGCCGCAGCAAAAAACACCGACCGGTGTTTTTTGTTATTTATGAGTATCCCCATAGCTAAAGTTAGAGGTTTTACTCTGCTTTTTGATAAATCAATGTATGTTATAATATCCGGTTTCTGTTAATTCAATGACCCGAATTTTCCAAACAAGATGGTCATTTATAAAAATCTCTACAGTCTGAGAATATTGGTCAAGAATCACTCTATTTATACTCCATATTTTCCCCAATCCCTGTATACAGTACATATTTTCCAGTCCAGGTTTTCTGCCTTCTCTAAGAAAAATTCGAGCAGAACCAATTCCGTTTGCTGGATAATGTCCGAGTTCTTCTACTTCATCACATGGTGTGGGCAATTGACCAAGGAGTCTTACAGTTATAAAGCCGTCTTTTCTAAATGCATCAGCTTCGGTAAGCATATAATTTTCTCCTCGTATTAATTTAATAAATTAACTGTAGTTTTATTATATGTATTCACCCATGGCATGGTACCTAAGTCTACACAGCCGCCAACCATTGTTCAACTCTAGCATCTATTAAAGTTAAGACAGGGTTGTTCTTTTTTAACTAAAGGTGATTCACTAACAAAAGTAATACCGCACTTATGAGTATCCCCTATCTAAAGCTAGGGGTGTTGTGCTTACTTGAAGTTCTCCTTTTCCTGTTCCATCCTTTAAAACCTTGTCTATTTTTCTCTTAGGTTCTGAATAAACAGGCTGTTTTATTAGGACAGTATCATCCCGTGATACATATAAATACAGTGTAAATATATTTATAAAATTTATGGGGGGAGAATTTTTTATGAGTAAAGACATGAATAAAGACATGAATAAAGACATCAATAAATATTTCATAGGAAAAGTAATCAGGGTTGATCGAGGCGGACCAGAATCCAGAATTGGGATGTTACTGGATGCAAGTGAAGATCATCTCTGCCTTCTGACGGAAGAAGACGGAGTCGTTTACTACAACACTAAACATATTAAAAGTTTTACAGATAAAATAAAGGGGGAGATGGAATTCAACATTGAAGTTCCTAAAGATTTGAAATTTAAAAAGGCGGATAATTTCCAAGACCTGCTTGACTCATTGAAATTAAAATGGGTACAAATTAATCGTGGCGGTCCTGAGAAGTTAGAGGGTGTAATCAGTGATGTAAGTAAAAATTTTGTTTCTTTGATCCATAATGAGGAATGCGTTCGTGTTTCCAGGTTCCACATTAAAAATATTAGTCATGGAGTAAAAGGTGCAAAGGCTGAATCCGAAAAACAAAAGTCACGTCAAAATAAAAAAAATAAGACCAAAAGTAGCAAAAAGGGACCCTTGCATAAAACAGCTGTTGAAGATGCTGATCTAATAAATCTCTTATCCTCGATGGAAAAGTTTTTACGAAATTATTCAAAAAACAAATGAATTTAAATTAGAAACATTTGCTTATAAGTCTTGCATCTTTTAGTTCAAGAAGGAGCCTCAATATTTTAATTAGAAAAAGCAGGCTAGGTTTCCCTATTCCTGCTTAAATCCCTTCAACTCCGATATATATGTCCATCTTCTTCAATGGTAAATTGTCTACCAAAATTGTAATAAAACAGCTTTTCTCCAGTTAAATAATATTCACCTAATAGAAATATTAGTGTAATTTGCTCCTCGCCTTCTACTTTTTCCATCTTACTTAAAGCGGATCTCTGCATTGCCATGAGACGCTGGACACACTTTAAACTCACTTAACTAAATTGAGCTTTACTCCTCGCTAAAGGTCATTAGCGATAAGTCAAAGTTTTGGCGTTATCTCTTTAACAAAACAACATTCGCTACATAGGTTAATATTATCTTCGCTTGATTTTATTGGTGTTCCGAATGTCGTAAAATTGGGATCGTTTTCAAATAACCATATCTATGTATCTACAAAGTAAGTGGGTTAATTGATAGTTCAGGACTGACTTAAAGGATTCTCAACTTCCTCCTTATCAACTCTTTCGAACATTTGATTATTTCCATGATATTTATCTACTCGCGGAGTTTCCCAGTATATCGACTTCAAAAACCCCTTGTCCCATCTTACTAGGCAATAATAGAGTCTATTATTAAGAACGGAGGAACAAGAACATTCATGAATTTACCTGTTTACTGGCCTTATTTAAATCAGCCTTGTCCGTGCTATCTCTGTTACTATTATCTGTTTCCTAAACCATCAATGCACTTGTCTGGATCAATATTTCCAATACAAATAGCACCCTTCTTATCAGTTCAACCCGTACTTATACCATCTATTTGGAGTAACTTATCCAAAACTACTTATGGTCTTCACCCAGGTAACTACGTGACTAACACCAAGCCTATTGATCTGCTGATTTTCGCCCCTCATCCCGACGACGAGACGCTAGGGACAGCGGGTGTGATCATGCGCTCAGTGGCGGCAGGAAAGCGGGTTCATGTTGTTATCTTTACGAATGGAGATGGTTACCCGAGGGCTGCCTCCCAGCTGCTCAAGAAGAACATTGACGAGCTCCGTCCCGAGGATTACTTCGAATTGGCGCGGGTGCGCCAGTTCGAAGTGTATGCTGCTACGGCGGGGTTGGGACTAAAGCCGTCGGATATTACCTTCCTGGGCTATCCCGATGCCGGACTAGATCGTGTCTATAAGTCCGAGGGCCCCGAGCCTTTCCAGCAACGCTTTACCCTGATGAGAAGAACATATGGTATGGTACACCCGGACTATCACACGCTTGTTTATGGCATGCCTGCGCCCTATCTGAAGGAATTTGCCCTCTCCGATACAATGGACCTGATTAGGTGTCTGCAGCCAAAGGAAATCTACGTCACCGACGGTGCGGATGAGCACCCCGATCATAAGGCAGCTTACTTGTTTGTTCGTGACGCCGTGCAGGCTACTGGTTACAAAGGGCACGTGTATACCTATTTGATCCACAGCGGACCAGACTCCCAATGGCCATGGCCACGTGGGATTACCCCCAGATTGCCGTTTGAGTCACATGAGTATAAAGAAGAGCAAATTCCCAGCTTTGTACAGTGGCCTCCGCCAGTGCGGGTGCCAATGACCGAAACTGAAGCCATTCGAAAGTTGAAAGCGATTAGGGCTTATCGCTCGCAGCTTGCTACGGACAGGGAATATCTCGAATCGTTTATAAAGAATGAAGAAATTTTTTGGTGTTTGGGTGGAGGTAATACTGAATAATATAAATCATATGCCTGGCGACAGTATGTTTCTAGTGACTCTGCTTATATGGATGAAGATGGTTATTTTGGGTTTTAAGGCCGTATAGATGAGCGCTTTTAGCTCCTACATAACCATTTCCAAATCCATCGTTTTGCATTTCCTTCCTTTATAAACATACCCACCTCATTGTAACCTTGCTTCCCAATAAACTTTATCTAAACTGTACACTGAGTTTACAGGGCCTTAATATTCAGATGATAGGATTGGTTTAACAACGATTGAGGAGGCAGTATAGATGAATGTGCGTGCAATATTTATTGATATGGATGGTACACTACTAAATGCGTCAAACACCATTTCCCGCCGAAATATGGAAGCAATTTATAGGCTCATTAATCAGGGAGTCAAGGTTTTTCTAGCTACTGGTCGACATTATGAAGTAACCGCTCCCTACCATAAAGAAATTGGATTACGAACTCCTATGATCTGTTTGAATGGTGCCGCTATTCACGATGCAGAGACAGGAAGAGCTTTGCAAATGAAAATCGTCCGACTGAACGAAGAACGATTCCACCATCTGACCGCTGAAAATCCTTGTAATGTTATTATCCATACTGCAAATGGGCTTTATTGTAAGGAAACAAATGAAGAAATCGATTATTGGACAACAGTTGGGCAAATTCCGCCACGGTATATCGGGGATTTAAGACAGGCAAATTATCAAGATGTTCTTAAATATAGTGTTCGAACAGGTGCACCAAGTTCTGAATTATCCGCTTTGTTTAAAAAGGAAGCAGAAGTCATCAATTGGAATGACGGGTTTGAAATGGTTGCTCCTAATGTTTCCAAATGGTCTGCTATAAAAAGTCTACTTCGTACATTTCGAATTAGTCCAAATGAAGTGGTAGCTATTGGAGACGGACCCAATGATTTAGAGATGCTTCGTCATGTCGGTACTGGTGTGGCAATGGGGAACGCTAGCGAAGAGGTTAAAGCAGCAGCTGATTTTGTTACAGGACACCACGAAAATGATGGATTAGCTGAGTTTATAGAACGTTATCTTCATAGATCATATGAATCAAATGTGATTTAGGGCTATTTAAAATAACTTTTTGTAATAAAAAATGACAGGTGTAATCTATTTCGTTAGATTCATACCTGTCATTTTTTATTTCGTTGGTATATGTTCTCGCTGACATTTTGCGGATTTTATACGAAAAAAGCTTAATATTTTGTTATAATAGAGCACAGATAATTGTATCTAGATTGGACTAGAGGTGAATCAAAATGTATTGGACTCCATTATTTGAAAATGATGTACCAGTAGTACTCTTCGTCTCTTAATGGAGTGAAGGTGACTACCTCTCTCCGTTAGGGGCATTTTCGACCTAAATAAAAAACGGAGGGTATTAAAAATGAAAAACACCATATTAGGTTCTATATATTTAGCTTTAGCTTCCAGTATTTGGGGTGGTATGTACGTTGTTGTAAAAATTGTAGTATCCGTCATACCTCCACTGGAACTTGTGTGGATGAGATATTTAGTGGCTATTGTCTCACTTCTCGTTATCGGCTTAATAACACGACAAAAATGGCGAATCGAGAAACGTCATTTCTTAATAATCATAGCCATTGGAATAATTGGTAATGCGATTTCAATTGTTACACAGGAAACTGGTACAATGCTTTCGTCAGCACAAATGGGAGCCATAATAACTTCTTCAACACCAGCATTTATGGTTATTTTTGCTCGCATACTCCTTAAAGAACGGTTGACGTTAAAAAAGGGACTCTCCGTTTGTTTAGCAACAATTGGGGTTTTTCTCATTGTTGGAGTCGGTCATATGGATTTGTCCAATAAACTTGGTGGTATTTCACTGCTTATTGCTGCTTTGACATGGGCACTCATGTCTGTACTTGTAAAGCGTGTGCCGAGTAATTATTCACAAATTGTAGTAACGACGTATTCCATCTTGGTAGCCCTAATCGTGTTGACCCCATTTGTTTTGCCACGGTTACACGCAATTAATATCTCGCAATTGACTCACCCGACTATTTGGGGTGGACTCTTGTATTTGGGTATTATATCAACCGCATGTGGATTTCTACTTTGGAATCGTGGATTACAAATGCTTAACGCCTCAAGTGGAGGGCTATTTTTCTTCTTTCAACCCGTGGTTGGAACATTACTTGGATGGCTTATTCTAAATGAGAACATAGGTGTAACGTTTTGGATTGGCTCTATCCTAATTCTCACAGGTGTTTTATTCGTTATCATCGAGAAAAAATAGTAATTAAACCCCTTCAACTATATTGAAGGCGTTTTACTTGAATATTTGCACGTAGGAATAGTACCAGCGTTCGTGTAACCAGGGGCAAAGTAGATATTGCTCATTTACCTCTTGCCCCCATTGGTTACTAGTTAGACGTATTAATTTTTTTGCATCTTACGATATAAAGTCATTCTAGAGATACCAGCTTTCTCTGCAGCATCCGTACCTAATTTCTATTGATGATCCTTCAGTTGCTGACCTTCATTTTAATCTTATCCATAAGTTTGCAAAATGTTACTTATTACTGATTTCATATTCAAAGATTTTTCATATCCTGTCTGTTCTATGACAATCTCAATTCCAACATTTTTTAGAACCTCTTTCGCCCCCTTAATCCGATCATTCACAGTTGGATTAGTTTTTGTATCATGAATAAAAACTACTAGATCACCTGGCTGAAGACTGGAAGATAATATTTCTCCAGCCACTTCTCCTAATCTAAGGTGATCTGTCCCAATAAAAGTAGTTTTACCTTTCCATCGAGCATCTTGATTCAACATTAACACGGGAATACTTCTTTTTTCATATTCCTTTAATACAGGAATAGTAGCAGCTGGTTGAATTGGGGTAACAATTAGTGCAGCCGGTTTTTGTTCTAGAACATCTTTCAACATAGCAATCTGTTCTTATGCTGAATACTGTGAATCGGGCGCAATTACTTTCCCATCTATATCAAAATCAGCAAATCCTTTTTCTATTCCTGCTTTGACGGTTTTCGAATAATCAGTGTTTAATTTTTGTAAAACCACAACAACTTTAGAACTTGCATCTCCTTTAAGAAACTTTGTTATAAATCCTATTAAAACAGTAAGGAAAACTACAAAAACCAATGGAGCCATCCATTTTTTCATGATTCACCATCCTCTCATGCTACTGAAAGGGTTTGTTGATATAGATCAAGATTGGAAACACGGCCCTTGCATGTATGTAACAATCCGTCCTTATAATAATCAATAGTGATTAAACGGTTTTTTGTTAATTCTCTTAAAATCATACAATTATCTCCTTTCCAACCCCCCTCTGTTAGGATAGA
>NZ_JAGGQX010000090.1:0-28932 GCF_018613095.1 Bacillus sp. ISL-75 | reverse complement strand
ACTAATTGAACCACCTTGCGGTGTTCCAGTTTCACTGACATAAATATCTTTACCTTCCATTACACCTGCTTTTAACCATCTTTTAATCAGACTAATAATTCTAGGATCACCAATCCTATGTTGCACGAATTTAATTATCCAATCATGGTCTAAGGTTCCAAAGAAGTTCTTCAGGTCGGCTTCCAGCACCCAGCTAACTTTCTTCCCTGAAATAATCTCATTAAGGGTAGCTAAGGCATTATGTGCTCCCCTATTTGGCCTACCACCGTATGAACAATTTACTTCTTTGTAAAGCTCTATCTGCCACCGAAGGTACTCCGATCGGTCGTTTTTCGACTTTTCCAGGTTTAGGTATCCAGACCCTTCTTACTGCTGGAGGTTTATAGCTATGTCTGTGGATTGAATTCATCATATCTCCAACCCAATTTTCAAACTCAATTATAGCCATATCCCTTGAGGTACCATCAATGCCAGGTGAAGTGTTCTTTGGCATATGGTTTAAACTAGTCCAAATCAACTCTTTTGTAATGTGATGTGCTAATGATGTAAATTGTAGTTTTTCATCTTGTTGAGCTTTTACTGCTATTCTCTCTAATCCTGTTGTCATGATTGGTTTCTCCTTACTTTGAATTAAGGACCGAAATCTTCCATTGAATGAAGCTCATGTTTCCTTAGATTGATTCAATTTCCGCTAACCGCTTCCCCATGTAATAGGCTCTCCCTATCTCAGAGTACTATCAGTTAGTAAGACTTCCAATAAACCATCGAATTCTCCTTGCTTTGTGGGCTTGTTGAATTCTTATCTATATGTTATAGAAGTTTATTGGATCTCCCTTGTTCCCAAAGGAATCCATTGATGACATACCGTAGGTACGAATCCCGGGAGTAACGATAATACCTGGATAGGTTACAGTTAACTGGACAGAAATATTAAGGTCAAGTAGACTACAGTTACTATTACTGAGGAGAATCTATTATGACCAAAAGAGAGCGAAGAAAGTTCACAGAAGAATTCAAGAATCAGATGGTTCAGCTTTATTTGAACGGCAAGCCTAGACAAGAAATTATTCGTGAATATGACTTGACCCCTTCATTACTGGATAAGTGGGTGGGTCAAAGTCAGACGAGTGGATCATTCAAAGAAAAAGACAATCAAACACCGGAAGAAACTGAACTGATTAAACTCCGTAAGAAAAACAAGCAGTTACTGATGGAGAACGACATTTTAAAGCAAGCAGCGCTGATACTAGGACGAAAGTAAATGTGATTCGAAATAACCAACACAAATACTCGATATCAGCAATGTGCAAAGTCCTTCAACTTCACAGAAGCACTTATTATTACGAAGCGAAAGAAAGAGCAAATGAGGATGATATTACCTCCGACGTTTTCGAAATTTTTCAAGCGAGCCGTCAAAATTATGGAACTCGCAAAATCAAAGTAGAATTAAAAAAACGTGGACTCATCGTTTCTAGAAGAAGAATTGGGCGAATTATGAAAGAGCAGGGTCTTGTCTCTTCTTATACCGTAGCTCAATTTAAGCCTCACACGAAATCATGTAATGAATCAGAACAGAAGAACGAACTAAACCGCGAGTTTAATCAGGAAGAAGAAATGACAGCGATAGTAAGCGATTTGACATACGTAAGAGTCAATCAAAAATGGCACTATGTATGTGTATTTGTCGACCTCTTTAATCGGGAAATCGTAGGCTGCAGCGCAGGTCCAAATAAAGATGCATTACTCGTCTATCGAGCATTCGCCTCCATGAAAGGGGACCTCCGTAAAATACAGCTTTTTCATACGGATCGTGGAAATGAGTTCAAAAATAAACTGATTGACGATGCTTTAGAGACGTTTGAAATTCAACGATCATTAAGCAAGAAGGGCTGCCCGAATGACAATGCCGTAGCTGAAGCAACGTACAAAATCATTAAAACAGAGTTTGTTAAAGGACGACATTTTGATAGTTTAGAAGAATTAACAAGGGAATTACATGACTATGTCCACTGGTTTAATCACATACGAATTCACGGAACACTTGGTTATGTAAGTCATGTTGATTATAAACTTGAACACCTTAATAAAGTTGTCTAGTTTAGTGTTGACAATCCAGATATTATAGGGGCACCATTTAAATACGAAAACTGGTTGTAGTTATTCACCAACCAGTTTCTTTACTAATACATCTTATTAATTTCAGTTAACTATCATCATTTTCTTGTACGACATCTTTTGTTCACTGTAAATAATCAGTTTTTCAGATTGCCGAAATAGGAATAGCCTCCCCTTTTGGTATAGGTGGTTTAACGTTAGCAGGAATACCTGGTTTGTAACTTACTCCTTTTTTACTTGCTATGAATTCGGTTTTTGCTCTTTCAAGAATACCATCTTGATTCAGTAGCAATTCGTAAGCAGATAATGCCATTACTTTTGCTGCATGATGCATTCCCTTCATGCCGATTGATGAACCAAATGAGGCTGTAGCCTGCCAGGTGTGTAATTGAACTCCAAGTGGTGCGCAAGTGGTCATTATTTGTCCCATCGGAACAATCCAAGATACATCTCCAACATCGGACGATCCACCCATGGTTAAACCGAAATGTTTCATATCGTGATAGAAGCTTGTATCGAGTATTTTGTTTGCATTCCCACTCATGGGATGATTTTTAGCTCCTGCCAACACAGAAGGATCAACCGTTTGAAGAATTTCTTCAGCAAACTTCTCTTCCTCTTTGGTAAAAGTGAATGGTCCTGCTTCTTCCGCTTGCATATACATAAGCACATTCAAAGTTTCGTTTGGCAGTGTTTCGTAGCATCCAGATTTGATTTCCCAGCTTACAGAGGTTTCTGTCATCATAGCTGCCCCCTGAGCAACTTTTATTAACCTTTCCTTTAATTCCTCCACCTGTTTGCGGTCAGCTCCACGCAAAAAATAATAAACACTAGCCTTATCTGGTACGACATTGGGTGCCATCCCCCCATTTGTAATCTGATAGTGGATTCGGGTACCATCTAGAACATGCTCCCGTAAATAGTTAGCACCGACATTCATTAACTCTACTGCGTCTAGTGCACTGCGGCCAAGATGTGGAGCAGCACCAGCGTGGGAAGTTCTCCCAGAGAAATAAAATTCGATTGCAGTTAATGCCTGCATACGGAAATTTGCTGTTATATTGGCCGTTCCAGGGTGCCATGTAAGGGCGCAATCCAAATCGTCAAATACGCCAGCCCTTGCCATAAACGTTTTTCCAGAGAGCAGTTCTTCTGCAGGGCACCCATAGTATCGAATGGTTCCAGGTAGCATTTCTGCGTCCATTCTTTCCTTAAGAGCAATCACAGCATTTACCCCGGCTGTTCCAAGCAAGTTGTGTCCACAGCCATGTCCTGGTCCATTTGAAACCACTGGGTTAATATTTGGAGTGACTTTTTGAGATAATCCTGGTAGGGCATCAAATTCTCCAAGAATACCTATGACTGGTTTTCCTTTTCCGTATTGTGCAACAAATGCGGTTGGCACATCACCTATCCCAGAAGTAACCTCAAACCCTGCTTCTTCTAAAGTCTTGATTTGCAAGCTAGATGCAAAAGTTTCATTATAGCCTAATTCAGGATGTTCCCAAATTTGTTTGGCCAAATCTATAAATTTAGCTTCATTCTCATCCATCCATTTAGTAATGTTAGATTTTCCCATTTCTCCTCACCCTTTTCTTTAATTATTAATTCATCCTGCGATCACTCAGTTTACTGTTTCTGCGGTAGAATAATCTGTTGCTGTTTGTTTATTTTTAGCTGATGGTAAGAAACAAGTAAGAACTGCAGCGACTAGGCAGCATATAGTTAAGAACAAGAACGCACTTTTGTAAGACCCTCCTGACGAAGCGATAAGGGCACCCATGATCATCGGAGAAAAAATACCTGCAGCTTGCCCTCCCAAATTTATTATGCCAAATGCGGTACCCACTACCTTCTGTTCCATAACCCGGTGTGGCAGTGTAAAGATAAAGCTCATAATAAATGACATAAAAGTAAAAGCAATGCACTGATACATAATTACCTGGAAAACACTGGATGAAGATGACATTAGATAAAGAGAAGCTCCCATAATAATAATTCCAGTTATTACTCCATATTTTGCATTCGAACCAACCTTATTAATGATTCTTCCACTAATAATCATCCCTATTGTCATGAACAAGGAGGGGATCGCACTGATTAACCCAACTGATTTAAGATCGATTCCAAGCCCCTGCATCAAGTATGAAGGCATCCAGGAAATAAGACCCCAGCTTGTAATATTGATAAAAAAGAAGATTAATAGAACCCTCCATAAATAGGAATTGCGGAGTAGCTGTGCATACTCTTTTCTACTAGGCTTATTTGCTATGTCAGAATTAGAGTAATTCCCAGCTTGCCTAGTGGATATGAGGAACCAGATCACAAAGATAATACCTAATAGGCCGATTAACAAAAACACGTTCCGCCAACCAAATGCGACTAGTAGTGGAGCACACATAATCGGTGCAAGAGCAGCACCAAATGCATTTGAAGACATCATCGTTGATTGAGCTTTCGTCCTTTTATCTGCGGGAAAATAATCAGATATTGCTTTAGTACTTGCTGCAGGATATCCCCCTTCACCGATTCCAAAAAGAAATCGAATAAGAATTAACGAAGTAAGGGACCACGCAAGTCCAGACAATGCAGTAAATACCGACCAGGCCAAAACAGCTATCACGATGACTTTTCGTGATCCAAAACGGTCTGCAAGCCAGCCACCTGGAATCTGCATTAAAGCATACCCCATGAAGAAGGCACTTAGTACAATCCCTAATTTGGACGCATCAAGTGATAAATCTTCTCCGATTTGTACAATTGCAAGACTTATAACCGTTCTGTCAATGTACGATATAATCCAGCCAAAATAGAGAATTAATAAAATCAATTTGCTCTTTGAATTGTTAGCGCTTTCCCCCAACATAAAAACCTCCTTTTTTATTGAATGTTTATAAATAAAATATAAATAAACAAGCACTTATTGTCATTGTCCAAATATACATTATATTCAGAATTCAGTTGTGAATTTCCACAATATATAAGATAATGAATGAAGAATTGTACAATCATTAATTAAAGGAGTAAGTTAAGGGGGATTAACATGGAACAGAAAGGAATGAAAATGGGGAGATTTGATGGTACCTTGACATACCATGTTTGGGTGTTGGCTTGCACAGAAGAGTGGGGCCACTTATGTAAGGACCCACTCACCGATATGGAGGAGACCCTTTTTTCAAATGAAGATTTATGGCCGAATTCATCCTGTATAGAAAGTAATAACTATGCCACATGCTACAATCCCGAGACTGGTAGCCAATTGTTTGAGTTTGCAACAGAAGTTCCTGAATCAACTTTGGTTCGCGCTTGCATACATTCTGGTAGGACGTTATCTGAATTCGAGTGTGATTATTTTGTGTTGCAAGTCCATAATTTGCTGCTTCAACAAACATTTGAGCGATATTGGCAAGAGAATGATGCATGGCTAGATGGCTTGCATTCGCTAACTTCCATGCTTGAGTTGGATGAGCTGTTACACAATATCATGCACAACGTATTGATTGCTATTCCATCGGTGGACCGTGGATTTCTAATGCTTTATGACGTTGAGACACAAAAGCTTACCCCTAAAGCAAGTGTTGGATTGGGATCGTCTATCTATGATTTCAAGACCGACTTAGGGGAAGGTATTGGAGGAAAGGTTTACCAGGATGGTGTCGGCCGTATCTTCAATCCTGAACAAGGATTGGAAGCTATATCTAATATTCAGGCAAACAATATGAAAAGTTTAATGGCTGCACTGGGAAATACAAATATAAATTCCAATATATTTGCTATGGCTGTTCCAGTAAGGATGAACGAGGAAAAGATTGGTGTGATGATTGTTCATCAGATTACTAAAAAACGAAAGTTGACTAACGCTGATTTACGCCGGTTGCAGGGTTTTGCTGATCAGGCAGCAATTGCCATTACGAATGCAAGACTTTTCTCAGATCTAAGGGAAACAAATGAATATTTAGTTAAACGAAACCATATTCATGAAGTTTTTACTAAACTCTCTTTAAAGGATTCTGACTTGATAATGGTTGCAAAAACAGTTGAACGGATGATCAACCTCCCTGTTTCTCTTTTCGATATAACAAAAAATGAATGGTATCCACATTACACTCCGCTTTCAAAGAAGCTAATGGATACAGATTTATTAAATGGATGGGAAAACTCTGTAGATTCATTGACAGTTACTACTAATGAAACTCCTGTTCATTTGTATCCCATTGTAAATGAGGGGGTTCCAATCGGTTACTTTGTGGTGGAACTCAAGCGGCTGCTCTGTCCTCTTGATACTGTAGTGCTAGAGCAGGGGAGTGCTGTGGTTGCGCTAAAAATGGTTAATACCTATTCCATGACAGATATGTACTATAAACAATGCTATGAATTCTTTAATGAACTTCTCCAATACAAAGAGCCAAATCTACTAGCTTCTAAATCAAGTGATTTTGGTCTTTCTCCAGACAAACTATTCTTTGTCACCGTAATGCAATTGAGTGGGCGGGCACAAGTCGTCAAGAAACAAGAAACATACCAGAGAAAGCTAATTGCCGCTCTACATAATGAATTGGTCTCTTTACAGTATCTTCTATTTGGTTTTCAGGATAAAGTGACAATCATTATGAATGCCACTTCTGAGTCCCAACAGGAAGTTGTGATCCGAAAATTAAAAAAGGTGGTAAATTCATGGACAAATAAGGATGCTCCAGTCCTTATGGGGGGGATAGGGACGCCTTACCCGGGTCTCGAAAATGTTGCAAGAAGTTTTGAAGAAGCGAATAAATCATTAGCCTATATCTTAAATCGTGGAACTCCTGACATTATCAGTTATGAAAGTATTGGCATTAACCGATTGTTTATCAATCAGCAGGCTGAGGATATTAAACCATTTATTCAAGATGTGTTCGAGCCACTCCAATCTCCTAAGGCCCAGTCAAGTGATCTGGAGTTGACACTGAGAACTTACATTGATGCTAATCGATCTATACCCGAAACAGCAGCACGTCTGCATATTCATCAAAATACACTCTACCATCGAATAAGAAAAATCGAGGAAATACTCGCAGTCAATCTAAACGATTCTAGTGATTGGCTTAAATTGCTCCTAGCTTGTCATCTTAGTGATTTGTACTGAAATTCTCATCCTAGTACAATAGCAAATGAAGGTTTAGGATGAGATTGGGGTAGAGGTCTGCTTTTTTTACAGAAATAGCCATTGAAGCCATTGCCTTACGCTCTCAGGGTTGGCCTCGTGTCATCAATTGATAAACAATAGACAGTTTATTGTTTGGTTATCAGGACTAAGATATACATCTGAAGAGTGTTTACCATCATTAACTGATTATTCTACCTGTTAAGTCTTATTACATTAAATGTCCCGTTGAAGAATACAGAACTTCTACTTATATCTTCAATCTTAAATTTTATTTATGACTCTAAGTTATGAAACCCTTTCAATACCTTGATAATTCATTACTATAAAAAAATGTGTCAATTCTTAAGAGAAAAGGTTATTGCATATCAAACTTCAAAAGAATTTTCATTCAAGGAGAAGTTAATAGAAGATGGTTTACGAGTGGAAGTAACACCATCATGGTTACTTAGTGATAAACGTAAAGAAATTGAGGCTAATCGGCCGTTTACAGTCATTCGTAAGCAAGAGCCTATCCTTTTCCCTGTCGAGCCTTCTGAAAGCGTTACAGAACCTTCCGAAAGCAATGTAAACAATCAATCTGATAAAGTGGATTTTGAAACAGAGAGAAAGAAAACAGGTGAATCAATAAACATTGAAATCGGTGGTAAAATATTAGAGTATAAATTGGAGCCATTAAAAAACAACCCAATCAAACCAAATGAGATTGAAAATAAATTTGATGAAGAAGAACAAACAAAATTGAGAATTATTCAAACCTTTAACGCTGATCCATACCGAGAGCCAGTTAAAGTTGAAGGTAAAGAAGAAAGACTAAAACAACTTTACGAACAAATTGAATATTTAAAAGCACAAGGATACAGATAATATAGTTTTAATTTGCCAAGCTAAATGATTTATTACTAGAAAAAAGAAGAATTTGTTTAATTACTAGTGGTCTTTTAGTTATAGTATTCTAAATTTCTTAAGAAATTTTATCCCAATATTAATAGTTTTGCAGAACAGTAGGGTCCTGATCATCACATATTGTCTTCTGGAATTAACTACCGCCTTCATCAATGTCCAGTATTGATATCGTTTTCATCCGTTTTACCCCAATGGCTTGTCAGTTGGTCAAGTCTTTCCATACAAACTTTAATTCGATTAACCTCAGTATGGAGTAAAGAAATATGGTGGTGTAGACTAGCTTCTCTTTCCACAATGGCCCGCTTCATTTCCTCCGGTGCTGGTCCGCCAGGCAGCGACCGAGTTTTAACAAAGTGTTCTGGGTCCATTGCTGTGCGAATGATCTCCTCCGGTAAATTCAACGGAATTCCGACAACTGCTTTTGCCGCTTCATCCACGAGTACAGATGTGACATGAGTAGCATTCAGTCCTCTGGCCAAGGCAATTTTCACCACCTGGCTGGCAATGGAATGAGAGGTTCGAAACGGGATGTTTGCTTCCCTAAACAGGGTGTCGGCTAATTCCGTTATCGTCGCAAAACTTTCTTGGGCCCTTCTTTTTAACAGTGCTTCATTTACTTCAAGTGTTCCAACCACCACGTTTGTTAACCGAAAAACTTGATCAATAAGGTGCAGGCCCTTCCATAAATACGGCTGAAGGTCATCCTCGGTATCGTTTATATCTCCGTATGGTGTGTTATGTAACATTTGAAGTACGGTTTGGGCATTCCCAATTCCGCTAGAGCTTAATGCACGAATATGCTCTAGTGAAACAGGATTTCTTTTTTGCGGCATAATGGAACTCGTTTGAACATAGGGGTCTGCCACACGAATCGCTGAAAATTCTTGGCTGGACCATAAGAGAAGGTCTTGTGAAAACCGGCCGAGATTGATAAAGGTTAATTGTATCGCTGTTGCAATTTCCCCTAAATAATCGGCACCGCCAATCGCATCATAGGCACTCTTGATGATTTTCGGAAATCCTAATAACTCTGCGACTGTATTTCGGTCAATCGGAAATCCGGTCGTAGTGAGGGCCGCCGCGCCGAGAGGACTAGCATTGCATGTATCATAGGCTGCTTTCAATCTTTTTAAGTCACGGTCAACGACATCGTACATACCCAGAAGATAATGGGAGAACGTCATCGGCTGGGCTTGCTGCGTATGGGTATGCCCAAGGGCAATGGTTTCCTTATAGGTGTCGATCACCCTCAAAAGTGTTTCTTGAAAGGAAAGCAGCGCCTCGATGGCGAGTAGAATCTTGTCCCGAAGAACCATCCTGTACATTGCAACACCCATATCGTTCCGGCTCCGAGCAAGGTGCAAACTCCCACCCATTTCGCCGGCAATTTTCATAATTTGACTTTCTACAAGGAAAAAGAGATCCTCATACTGTACATCATAGGTGGATTGGAGAATTCTCTCCTTATCAAGTGCGCAAATAGCTGCAAGGATTTGGGAACCCGCACTCTCCTGCAACAACCCTTGTTCCACAAGCATAATCAGGTGGGCTTTATGGATTGCTATCATCGGCTCTAGTAAAGATTGCTTGGCGTGCTCATAAGCAGGTGCCAATACTACCTCTGAATAGGTCGCTCCAGGAAACTTCCGACCTTCTTTTCCCAAAATGCTCTCCTTAATATTCATCACAATACCCCCAATATTCCCCTATCATGGTTAATTCGGTAAAAAAGGCTACAAGAATGAATAACCTTAAATGACTTGTAAACTTTTGAAAATAAAACAGGAGAAAAAAGTTCGCAATCTTTTGTTTATTTTATGTCTCCAGCCTATTTATGTTAAAAAAAAAGCATGAACATTGTATGTTCATGCCATCGGTTTGGCCGGAAGACAGTAAATAATACTTTATATAGACTAAAAATTCAACTTTTCTTTTTCCTACAAAGGTGCTAATATCTTTGCCAAATGAGCAAATTCCTTTGCACAATGATTGATAAGAGCTTTTGGAACAAACAGTTTTGAGGACTAGATTCGTCATTGATGATTTTATTCCTGTTTGTTTGAACAAGTTAATCCCTGTTAAATCAACTTCAAATGAATTTTTGTCACAAGTATCTGACCCTCGTTTTCTGCCTTCCATCAAGTTTGTTTGCCCATATAAATTTGCGGACAGAGAGAACGTTGATACCAAGATTAAAAGATTCTTTTCTGCCCCAACATTGAATTTTTTAATTTCCTTGCCAAAAAAAGACCGCAGGTGTGGAAATACCATACAGTCTAATGTAACGTAACCATATTTATTTTATATCCACTGAATAGATCCAAACTCACCATGCGGATGGTTTTGTAATTTAAATCTTCTATACTCATATTCTAATTTCGATAGTGGCAACTCATAAAGCTTTTGATCGTCTTTGTTATAGACGTTTAAAAAAATTAATTTATTGATAAGTTTTTGTCGCTTTTTTTCGTCATTATTTCTCAACAGAAACACTCCCTTAGTTTTATAAAAACTTTCCCTTGAATACAACCACTTTTAATTTCATTTATTAGATTAATTTTATTATAAACCTACAATTCCTATCAGTAAAGTATGAATTAAAATTAAATAAAGAAGACACTATCATCATGACAGTGCCTTCGCGATTTTCAATGACAAGCGGTATGGACCCAATCGGTTAAATATTTATAACTTATCGATTAATAATTTGTGCCAATCGGAAACAAATTGTTCGTCATATCCCCCGGTTTTTCATATTCCATTAGATGTTTCTCACATCCTATTAACTTTTATATGTTTCAACATATTACATTTGATGCCAAAAGGACGGCTCCTTTTTGGTTTTCATTCGTTTCACAAAATAACAATTGATAATTTCCCTTATCCTTCAGTGTAAATGTTACCCGGCTAGTTTTGATCAAATCTTGATTAATCTGTGCTAGCTTCGCCCTTCGATGGTGTTTCATTTCACCCGGCTATCGAGGTCTAAGTAATAGCCGTAGCCTACTTAATTGTGTTACCTAAATCATTGTCATCTGGACTGATTCTACTGATTTCCCGCTTGAACAATCCGAATCATAGAATCATTCGGACTGCTTTATCATTTATGACGTCAACTTCAACCCAATGATGGCTGACAAGATCGTACCGATACACAATAATCGTTTCCAATCCTTTGGTTCCCCATAAAAAAACATTCCTACTAAAGTGCCTCCGATCGTCCCAATCCCTGTCCAAACGGCATAAGAAAGGCCGCTGGGAAGGGTTTGCATGGCCAATGTAAGAAAGCTAAAGCTGAAGATAAATCCACCGAACAAGACAGCATATGCTTGGAAGTTCTTGTATTTTAGTACCCTGTTCATTCCGATTACCCCGAACACTTCAAATCCTCCAGCTAAAATAAGATAGACCCATGCCATTTATACTACCCCTTCCTTCTCCACTGATTCTGTAGTAACAAGTTTTAAACCCGCTATACCCACTATAAGCAATACAATAAAAAATACTTTTGACCAGCTAAAAGCCTCATTGAAAAAAATCATCTCTACCACAACGGTTCCCGCTGTACCAATTCCTGTAAAAACGGCATAAACCGTGGCCACTGATAATGTCTTTGTAGCCTTCAGCAAGACGATGAACGATAAGTAGATAAGCAGCGCAACACCTAACCAAGAAATCCAGTTGTTTGAATACTTTAACCCAGTTGCCCATAAAACTTCGATTAATCCAGCGATAATAACAAGTATCCAGTTACGATTCATTCACTTTTCCTCCATATCACTCCCGTTACCCCATTGATAATCCCCGCCAATACAGATACCAGGATGACTCTATTCTTTTATTTAATCGATCGGAACCTCCATATAACATTTCAACAAAGACTCCATCTAACACGCCCATGTAAGCAGCCGTAGCTCTCCTCCCCCCAACCTCTGAACTAATTTCCCCTTCCTGCATTGCTTTTTCGATGATCGGAAAAAGGATTTCCTCTATATGGTCTAGCGTCTCATAAACAAGTGTCATGACCTCTTCATATAGATGATTGGGTGGAAAAAAGGAGGTTCGCAGCCAGAACTTTGTGGCTTCGTCCCTCTCATACCGCTCTTTATACCTTAAAATAAATACATATAATAATTCTTCTAGTTTGCAAGCTTGATTGCTTTCAATATAATCAAGAATAAACCTGATTTGATCTGAGAACACACCACTGCATACCTGAAGAAAGAGGTCATCTTTTCCTTTAAAATGAGTATAGATTGATTGTTTCTTGATCCCTACATCCTCGGCAATAAGTGCCATGGATGTTCCCTCATATCCGTGTTTGGCAAAATAATTAAGTGCAACTTCTTTAATTTGATTTGAAGTCATATCCTCATCCTTCCGACCGTTCGTCAGTTAAATTTATCAGATCATACATTTTTTGTCAATGGAAAGTTGGTGCTGTCCAAACAAAATCCCGATAATTTTACCAGGATAACGCGGAACATCATTCGCACTTTCCACTAGTGAAATTCCCTGTCCTTTTCCCTCCTTCATGAAGAAAAAAGGGTCCCCAAAATGGTTGCTTTTTATGTTTTTCCACAAAAATAGAACAACTTATATTTACCTCGGGCCTCTTTTTTCATAGGATGGCTCATCCCCTATTTTTGACGGACACAAAAAAGAGGATGCCCTAAAAGTTATACTTTTAGGACACCCTCTCTATTTCTAATTATATTTGTTACCATTTATAATTTTAATGGCTGCCCCTCAAATGCTTTAACCTCTAATGGTGCAGCCAAGAAATCTTTTGCTTTAGCTACGAACTTGGTGAAGTGATCGCTTGAATTATGACTGGCAACAGCTTGCATATCCTGCCAAACTTCCACCATCATAAATACATGTTCATTTTCTACATCTTTTTGAAGGCGATAAGAAATATTTCCGTTCTCTTCTCTTGAAGCGGCAATAAGCGGCTGGATTTCCTCTAGAAACAGGTTCTCCTTCGCTGGGTTTATTTGGAATGTAGCATGAATGATAATCATTAAACCTATATCCTCTCTTTTTTATTTTTCATTATTTCCATTGTGCGACTTGGTCAATTGGGAGACGTACAGATGGGTGCCCGTTATCAGCTGCTTTACCAATAGAGATCAACATAACCGGAATATAACGGACCTTATCCAATCCAAAAGCCTCAGCAATTTGGTCTTTTTCATATCCTCCAATTGGATTTGTATCATATCCATAAGCGCGGGCAGCAAGCATTAACTGCATTGAAACAAGACCTCCATCTACCAAAACAACCTCTTTCATCTCTTCGCGTGAAATGGTTTCAAAGTAGCTAGAAAAGGATGCCTGAATTCGCTCTTTTACCTCTAAAGGCATAAATCCCTTATCTACAGCTGCGCCGTAGATTTCTTCGAATTTCTCAAAATTATTCAAATCACCAAAAACCGCAATAACAGCTGCTGATGTTTCAACCTGGGTCTGATTGAACCGAGCTAGAGGGGCAAGTTTTGCTTTTGCCTCAGGGCTTTCGATCACAAGAAAACGCCATGGCTGCATATTTACGGAAGAAGGAGCACATGTTGCGAAGGTAAGAATTTCTGCCATTTCTTCGCGGCTAATTTTTACGGATGGATCGTAATTTTTTATGGAACGGCGTTCTGTTACAATTTTAGTAAAATCATTCGTTACTTGTGCTGTTGTCATGGTGGTCATTCTTATATTCTCCTCTTTTCCCATTGAGCATTTATTCTAATGTTAGTAAAAAAACATTATCCATTTTAGACAAAACTGATATAAAGTGTCTAAAATGTTAACTACGTATAAACATACTCCACTTTCTGTTAGTTGTAAACTAGGAAGAATTGGAATATCAAAATCTTTATTCACTCTATTGGATTATGATATAATTTCGGGATAAAGGAAGTGGTACTTTGAGAAAAATCGCACCTGATGAAAGACAGATGATGAGAAAAATCCATGTAAAAAAATTGATCCACCTCGTTCGTACTCAAGGATTCCTTTCCCTTACCATTCAAGATATCGCCCACACGATGAATTTGAGCCGGGCTACCTTATATAACTATTTTTCTTCAAAGGAAGACATCATCATGGAGCTGACGAATCTCTGTATTGATTATATAAATGAAGCGGGTCAAACTATTACCAACGAAGAGTTATCGTATCCACTTCGTCTTCAAAAAGTGTTTGAACAGGCTGTTTTTTCAGCTGTATATGCTTCAGATATTTATTTGCAAGACCTAAAAAAAAGCTGCCTACATCTTTATGAAAAAAAGAGGCAATCAAGAGAAGAACAATTGTCCATTATTCATACTTTTTATCAAAATGGCATGAAAGCAGAGGTGTTTAACGAATTGAATGCCTCAATCCTCATTATTCAGGATGAAACGGTACTAGGGAAATTAGTGAATACCTCCTTCTTAATGGAAGAGGATTTGTCCTTGAAACAGGCGCTATTCGATTACTATGTGGCGAAGAAAACCCAGGTCCTTACGCCTGCATACCTGCAAAACACGGAAGATGAGGATGTCCATGCCATGGTGGAGTCCATCCTGAATAAACTAGCAGCCATCTAACTACTGTAAAAAAAGGGCTGTCCGATAAGTCCCTTTGACAATCTAATAGCCTAGCATGAAAAATTTCCACAGATCCTTAAAATGAAGGGTGCACCCTTTGATGGAGATCCCCTCCTCATCGCCAGCCATCTTGCATCATATTTATCAAAATAAAAAATAGCTTGGGAACTCCCATGCTACTTTGCATTCGCTACACTAATTAATAAGCCCTTGTAAACCAAGGGCTTATTAATTAACAGTTAATTGAATTGCTTTCCGCCTTCACCCAGGATTTCCTTAAAAGCTTTTAATCATTTTTAAAACCAAACCAAAAATTGTTCCAGATGTTTACTATCCTTGGTTTCATCTTTTCAACACCATAATAAGATAATTCAATAAAAATCCCGTCAAGTAAACAATAATATGACACGATAAAATCATCAATGTTTCCCTTACGGATTTCTCCGTTTTCCATGCCTTTATTGATAATTGTTCTTAAAAGGGCTGCTGCAATAATCTTATCTCTGGTCATATTTGTCCTCCGAAACTAACTCTAGTTGTCTAAATTATAAACTGGAAATAGTAGATAATCTAAAAAATATACCTTATTGAAACAAAAAAGTCCTGTTTTCTTTACAAAAACAAAACTTTTTCATTTTTTAATTCATTTTGACAAGATCCGTATAATTCGAAAAAACAATTTTCCCATCACTAATTGTCAATTGAACAGAGGTTTGGATGATTTCTTTTATAGAAATATCAAAAAGATTTCGGTCTAAAACAACAAGATCGGCAAGCTTCCCTTCTTCAATTGTCCCAAGTTCATGCTCTCGGAATGTCCCAAACGCAGGACCGTAAGTATAAGCTTTAAGCGCATCAGCAAGCGAAATTCTTTCATTAGGATTCCATACATCCTTTCCACTGCTATCGATTCTGGTAATTGCACGATAAATTTGCACCAAAGGATTCAACGAATCAATGGGGAAATCTGTCCCAAATGTTAATTTTGCTCCAGCATTTTTTAAAGAACGGATGGCAAACACATATTTTTCACGTTCCAAACCAATTCGCTCTGTATATGTTCCCCTTTCAGACAAGGCAAAATGATTGGGTTGCATTGAAGCAATGACTTCTAACACACCAAAACGTGAAATATCTTCCGGGTGAATCACTTCGATGTGTTCAATGGCATGTCGGGAATCTCTTTTTCCATTGATATTTCGTGCAGTCTCATAGGAATCAAGTGCTAAACGGACTGCAGCATCTCCAATCGCATGAAACCGAATGCTAAACCCATGCTGATCGGCTTCCGCCACCCATTGTTTAATTTCTACGTCTGAATGAGCAGGCATTCCGTACGTTTCAGGCTTATCTGCATAAGGCTCCAGCATGTATGCAGTTCTGCTAGTTACCACACCGTCAATAAATTGCTTCAGTCCTGAAACACATAATTTATCCGAATAATATTTTTTTCGTAAGTTTACAGCTCCCTCAATATCACCATCAAGAGCTGGAAAAAGGTGCATCCGTACGGCTTTCCTGCACAAATTATAGATAAAAGCCGATTATCCAATTAGGAAAATCGACTTATATCTTTGATTAATTTTAATGATCAGCAATGGCCGACATGGTTACCAATCGATTCGTTTTCCATCTCGAAAGAATCCCCCATTAGGTCCTTCGGGTCCAACAGTCGCTAACCAAAGAATAGAATCAGCAGCTTGTTTGGGAGATCTTGGAGCCGTTGGTCCACCAATATCTGAGCTTACCCAACCCGGATCGACTGCATTTATTTTGATATCCCCATTGATTTCAGCTGCTACCAATCGTGTCAATCCATTTAGGGCAAATTTAGACAACTTATAAGCGCCTACTCCTTGATAAGACATCTCGCTCAAAGCCCCATATTCTGAAGAAACATTAATGATTCTCCCATAGCCTTGTTTTTCCATGAGGGGAATAAAGGAACGGATAACATGGTAAGCGCCGAAGAAATTGGTTGTCATTGTTCTCTCCAGAACGGAAGGGTCCATTGCCACTAACTTTTTATTTTCCTCCAGATACACGCCAGCATTATTAATCAATACGTCTAATCTTCCATACCGCTCATTTACTATAATTGCAGCTTGATGGATGCTTTCTTGATTATCTACATCCATCACCACAAACGAAACGTCCAGATTTGATTCCTTAAGTCTTTGCGCAGCTTCATGACCCATTTCTGGGTCACGACTTGCCAAAATGACCTTAAAACCATTCAACGCCAATTGCTTGACCAACTCAAATCCAATTCCTCGATTCCCGCCGGTGACCAGTGCAACTTTTATATCTTTTGACATTTTAAATCCTCCATTTCTTGTTCTCAGATTGAGTGGTATCTAAAAATCTAATAGGGGATACTCCTTATTTTGAAAGTTGTTGTGTAGGGGTAAACATGTAGTTTCTTAGTAAAATAGTTACCAAACTTAATATCAATGATAGGAATCCCACCAATACGACATATTGTGTGCCCATATCCGATATAATTAGCCCGCCTACTGCTGCGCCAAATGTTGTTCCTAAATTGGCGGATGTTAAAAATAAGCCATTTGCGAAATCAGGAGCTTCGGGAGCTGAAGACGTAATCCAATATTGGTTAATATTGCCCCCTATTCCAGCTAAAATTCCCCAAATTAAAGTAATGATAGCCATTGGTACGGTAAATTGTCCAAAAAAGAATAATAGGATGTAAACAACTCCCAATGCAAAAGGAAATGTCACTACAGATTTGATCGCATTTTTAGTAAGTAACTTCCCTGCGACAATGCTTCCAATAATATTGGCTCCGCCGTATACGAATAATATTAGACTAATGGTATTGGAAGACATATTCGTAACAGTTTTCAGATAATCTGCAAGATAACTATAAACTCCAAATACGGCTGAGTTTAATAAAATGACAGACACAATCGAAAGCCAAGTAATAGATTTTTTTAATACCGATAATTGTGCTCCGTAAGAAAGTCTTTCCTTAACAGGCATAGAGGGTACAAATAGTAAGGTAGCAACGAATGCCAAAATATTTACAATAGCAAAGAATACCATCGCCATTTGTAAAGAAGTTGCACTAGCAATAAAACTTGCGATTGGTACACCGACTACCATACCGGCAGATACTCCTATAAATACTTTGGAAACAGCTTTTGGAGCTTCTTCTTTACTTACTGAG
Source organism: Bacillus sp. ISL-75 (assembly GCF_018613095.1). Classification (NCBI taxonomy): domain Bacteria; kingdom Bacillati; phylum Bacillota; class Bacilli; order Caryophanales; family Bacillaceae; genus Bacillus; species Bacillus sp. ISL-75. Next base: position 11,000 of record NZ_JAGGQX010000090.1, on the reverse strand, counting down.
GCAGCCGCTACTGTAAATGCCAAAGAACAATAAATTGGATGAAAAAAGGCTGGAATTATCCGAGCAATTAATAGAATGGTAAAGTTAGATGTAAATATGGATACAATGTTTCCCAAAACGAAAACACCTAGTACAAGTAACATGACCTTCTTCCGATTTATCTCTGAAAACAATAAAGGCATCGTTGGACCAGATACTGCAACAACAAGGGCAAAAAAACTCACCAGCCATCCTGCTTTTGATACACTGACATGAAAGTGATCAGCAATGGAAGGCAATATTCCAATAACCCCCATTTCTGTATTTAAGATGCCGAAGACTCCGATGGTTAATATAAATATGAGTAAATTATTTTGTTTTTGCAAGAAAATTCCTCCAACTCTCTTCCTTTAATCGACTTTTTCAATATGAACTGTGAAATCACCATGAATTTTTTCAAAGTTTTCTTTTCCAGATTCAATCATACCTAGTATAATAAGATCATTTGTGGCATCCCCAAAACCATTATAAAAAATAGCCAAATTTCCCCAAGGAGAATAATAAGCAAAGTCTCCTTTTTCTGGTTGGTTTCCGGATTGCACATTATCTGCCAATAATCTTTTTTGTAAAACACTAATTTTCTCTTTACCTACATAATCTTCTAATGTTATCGTTAACGGCAATTGAGCTAAAAAATCTCTACTTGCCGAATTATCATACATATTCACCATTACTTCCTCGTTGTTAAATGTCAATTTGACTTTAACATCTTCCATAATAACTAAACCTCCATTATCAATTGTTGAATCCTTACTATTCTGTTTGTCCTGCACATCGATTTTAACTATTTGTTCACCACTTGAATTTTTATTTGGAGTAACATCATCATTGTTTTCACTCCCATTATTACTACTTCCGCAAGCTGTAAGGAACGTTGAAATCCCCAATATAGACAAAAGTGTGAATTTAAACCCTTTTCCCACCATTTCTCCTCCTCATTTATCCGTACAAATGGTTTGAAAATAACCTGAAGAATAACCAAAAATCTAGAAGTGATTATAAATGCTCTTATTGAGCCTATAACCTATGCCTGAAAAACCGGTCCAAAAATTTTGATATCCTTCACTTTAAGGCTATTTTAGATTGTCTGTTCTGTGTTTCCTGCTTTTGAATAAATTTCAATGCATAATGCGTCCCACCAACATAGACTCCCATAATTGATAAGTAGTCAATTAAAAAATTGATAATAGAATTATCATTGGACCAACTACCAAATGGATTATAAATCATTAGCTTTGTACTCATTTCTCTCTCGAAGGAAGCATGCACCCCATAGGCAATAATTATCACCGCCAAAATACGCAACCCAATGGTGCGAATACGGCTAGTGCCGTCCACTTGATGCACCCATAATTACAATAACTTTATTTTTAATAGTAGAAATACTAAGCACCATCCTTTCTACTGTTGTTATTACTATTTATTCTAGCTATGGCCCTTTGATATAGCCAATGCTTATATCTTATATCATGATATGCTTGATGAGTATTTCAAAAACGTATATACTAAAACATCATAAAGGAGGGTGTTTTTTTGGAACTAAGAGTTTTGCGCTATTTTCTTACTGTTGCAAGAGAAGGAAGCATGACGGCTGCTGCTGAATTTTTGCATGTTACACAGCCAACCTTGTCAAGACAATTAAAAGACCTTGAACAAGAGTTAGGGAAAAAATTATTTATTCGCAGTAGTCACAGTATTTTTCTTACAGATGAAGGAATGCTTCTGCGAAAAAGAGCAGAAGAAATCATAGATATGGTCGATAAATTAGAGACAGAGTTTAGTTCCATGGAAGAAACAATAAGTGGTGATGTCTTCATAGGTGGTGGGGAAACAGATGCTATGCGACAGATTGCACGGGTAGTAAAAGATTTACAGTTAAGTTACCCCAATATCCGGTATCACCTCTACAGCGGAAACGAAGACGATGTGACCGAAAGGCTTGATAAGGGATTGCTTGACTTTGGTATTTTAATTCAACCAGCAGATTTATCAAAATACAATTATTTCAATATCCCTGGTAAAGATGTTTGGGGCGTTGTTATGAGGAAAGACAGTCCTCTTGCCTACAAAGATTCCATTCAAGCAGTGGATTTATTAAATGTTCCGCTGATCTGTTCACGACAGGCTATGAAACAGACATTTTCTAAAAATGAATTTGCGGATTGGTTTGGTGAAGATTTTGATAAATTAAATGTCGTGACTACCTACAATCTTGCCTATAGTGCTGCCATTATGGTTGATGAGGGCATTGGTTATGCAATAACTCTTGATAAAATAGTGAATACATCTAGTGATAGTAACCTTTGTTTTAGACCGCTAGAGCCAAGACTTGAATCTGGCTTAAATATTGTTTGGAAAAAGCATCAGGTTTTTTCCGCTGCTGCTGATATGTTTTTAAAAGTAATTCAGTCGAAATTTTCAAATACCTTAAATTGACGAAAGCCTCCACTTCTGTTGGGTCCGTAATACCCATTTTCAAAAAATAAGAGAGTAGTATGAATACTACTTTGAAGCAACATATATAAAAGGATGTCCAAAAAGCTAGGCTTTTTGGACATCCCTCGAAACTAACATTAGAATTTATCATTTAACTCAAATTGTGCTGGTGTCAATCACAAATCGATACTTCACATCTGAAGCTAATACGCGTTCGTATGCTTCGTCAATTTGGTCGGCTGAAATTACTTCAATCTTAGGGACAATGTTATGTTCTGCACAGAAATTTAACATCTCCTGAGTCTCACGGATTCCTCCAATCATTGAACCTGCAAATGAACGGCGATGACCGATAAGTGAGAATACGTTAACTGACAACGGCTCCGCTGGTGCACCGACATTGACCAGTGTACCATCCAGCGTTAGCAGTGAGAAATAAGCATTAATGTCAATTTTTGCACTTACAGTGTTAATAATTAAGTCAAACGATCCGGCAAGTTTCTCGAATGTTTCTGGGTCGTTTGTGGCATAGTAGTTGTCAGCGCCGAATTCCAAGCCATCATCCTTTTTCTTCAATGATTGTGATAGAACGGTTACCTCGGCGCCCATGGCATGTGCAATTTTAACAGCCATATGACCAAGACCGCCCAATCCAACAACCGCTACTTTCTTACCTGGTCCAGCTCCCCAATGGTTTAATGGAGAATATGTCGTAATACCTGCACAAAGTAATGGTGCTGCCGCGTCAAGCTCAATGCTATCAGGTATTCTGACTACGAAATCCTCAGTTACGACAATGTGGGTAGAATAACCACCTTGAGTTGGCTCGCCGTATTTGTCAACACCAGCGTAGGTGGGTACATTTCCATTGAGACAGTATTGTTCTTCTCCTTTACGGCAATTTTCACATTCGCCACATGAGTCAACCATACATCCGACCCCTACCCGGTCACCGAGCTTGTACTTTGTGACCTCTGCTCCTACAGCTGTGACAATTCCCGCAATCTCATGTCCAGGCACGAGTGGATAATTCACAGGCCCCCATTCGCCATGAGCAGTATGGATGTCAGAATGGCAAATGCCCGCATATTTAATTTCAATCAGAACATCGTGCGAATCAAGATCGCGTCTTTTAATTTCAGCAGCTCGAAACGGTTTGTCTGGACCGTCTACGGCTCGCGCTTTAGCAGTTATCATAAAAAAACCTCCAATTATTTATATTTTTCAAGAGAATGGCTTGTACCGGATATAAATGAAGAACTCAGGTTAAAATTCCCCTTCATTCCCTTCTATCCCTTCTTTTCTCTCCTGCAGAACAATATTAATCCTTATAGTTAACTCTAGGTCAAGAGATTTGTTTAGATTCATTTTGAAGATCCCCTGACCACAATGGTTTCAACCCATGCCAATAGGCCTATAACTACCTATATTCTTTTATTACTAAGTATTTCTGCGTAAAACAGAGACAAGTTATAATTTCCTGTAAGGAGACTTTGACATTATGAAAATACCATGATAAAATCTCCTCATCCATAGAGTTAACTCGAAGTCTATATCATTAAGAATAGGAGAAAAATGATGAAGACATATTCAATAAGCGAAGTTGCAAAAGAATTAAATTTAACAGTTTATACCTTGCGTTACTACGACAAGGAGGGTCTAATTCCTTTTGTAGAGCGGACACCCAGCGGAACACGAGTGTTTAAAGAATCCGATATCGACGCTTTAAAAGTAATTGAATGTCTGAAAGCAACCGGGATGCCTATTAAGGAAATTAAAACTTTCATTGATTGGTGTTCTGATGGGGATTCCACGTTGCAACAAAGATATGACATGTTTTTAGACCGAAAAGCTCATGTTGAAGCACAGATGGAAGAACTAAAAAAAACAATGGAAGTCATCGAGCATAAATGCTTTTATTACAAGACTGCATTGGATGGCGGAACGGAAGATATTCATAAAAAAGATAAAATAGGGATTCCATTACTTACTAATTAATAGAAACCACTGTATTTCATAACTGTCTATTAAAAATACAGGTGGTTCTGTTTGTATCATTTACTGTCACTTAACGTATCTCTAAATTTAGCAAGCTTCTATGGTTATTGTTCCTAACAGCACATTTCATTTCAATCAAATAAATAAGCCATATGTCCCACCTACTTACTTCATTCCTTGAGGAGTGGGACTTCTAGTAGAATTCGTTAAAATTAGATCAAATTATAAAGAAATGCCCCCGTTGTGAAATTAATTAGGGACATTTCCTTCTTTCTATAGATTAACCTTTTCTATACTGTAAACGATATTACTAATGCCGCCATCTAATCTTCTCATAGTATTATCTGTTTCTTTTGCAATAAATTCTTGGTATTCCATAATCAAGGGTGTAATTTGACAAAAATGAACCCCTAATCTTTTAATTTTTGTATATCAATATAATCTAAGTATAGGCTCCCTTCACTGCATAAAATGTTTAATCTATGACTCCCTTTTTCTACAATTGTATAGGTTGGAAATGTTACATGGGACCATTCATTTCTAACATTCAAGGTATACTGTTCATTTTTACAATTTGACTGTAATTGCCCTTTTCCTCGGGCACGAATGGAGAATTGGATGGATTCACTCACCTTATCTGTTCTAAATTCATACGTAAGACTTTCACCTTCATGAATCTTCACTATTACATTTTCTTCCTGAGGTTCAGCCTCTCCACCGTAACGTTTATAATCTGGAACAGCTTCTTTACCATTTTCAAACAAGATACTTACAGAATCAACACTACGAAGGTGAGCTCCTCTTTGTCGAGGTATCTTTATCGAATAATCGACATAGAATTCACAATGGATTCTAATAGGGGCTTGACATTGAAGACTTCGAAAAACAGAATGATTAATGTTTGGAATCTGTATGCATTGAAGAAAATGGTTGAAAATTTTCGTTGCTTCCTTTTTGGATAGCTTTCTTTTCCCATCAATGTACTCTATTAATTGCTCCCAGCCTGATGGTTTTGCAAAAGAAACAGGAGAGTTGGTACAGTCCATTTTTTTATAGGTCCAAAAAGACCATGAGATGTTCAGTCTATCGTAGAGTGGGAAAATCGCTGAATACCACATAAGGTTGTTTTCTCCGCCTTCGCCCATAAATAAAGGAAGGTTTAACTTTTCGCTATAGTCAAGAAAATACTGTAAACTTTCTTGATCAGGTGGACTCCAATATTTATGAAATTGAAGCATTACATTATCATCCAATTTTTCTACCTCGACACTGTCGAATATAGAAAAATCCGTTGCCCAATGGACTCCTTCAATAATGATAAGGTGATTGTTATCTACCGATCTTATTGCATGAATCAATTCTTTATAAAGTGGAACAACCTGATTATTATAGGAAGAAAACCAGTTAGGTAATGGTTCATTCAAGAGATCATAGCCGGCTACAATCGGTTCATTGGAGTATCTAGCTGCAATTTCCTTCCATAAGGCAATAAAATCAAGCTGATATTGCCTTTGTATAAATAATTCAGGCTGGTCGTCCTGACTATCATCAATATTGGTACCCGTCTGTCCTCCTGGGGCTCCGTGCATATCAAGAATGACATAGATTTCATGCTTTTTGCACCACTTAATTAATAGATTAATATATGAAAAGCCACGCTCTTTCCATATAATCTTTCCATTTTGATTATCATACAAATGACGGGCGTTTAAAGGTAGCCTTACCGAGTTATATCCTTGATCCGCTATCAGCTTAATATCATTTTCTGTTATATAGGAAGTAAAATACTTTTCCCAAAAAAACTCTGCATACTTTCTACCGCATATCTCCTCAATAAGTTTTTCCATACGGCGCGGACGGTCACATTTTGTGTAGAGCTTCCACATATACCCTTCAGGCAACAGCCAGCCTCCGAGTCCAAATCCGCGAAGTTGTATAGGTTGCTCCCCACAGAATAGGGAACGCCCCCTTCTTCTAATAAAATTCAATGTCATCACCCTTTCGTGGCTCCGTCAGCAATACCCTTTAGGATGCTTTTTTGGAAAAATGCATAAAAAATAATCACAGGAATCGCAGCTAAAATGAGGGCACTAAGTATTGCCGTCCAGTCATTGCTATATTGTCCAAATAACGTATTCGTTGACAAAAGTAACGTATATTTTTCGTTATCTGAAATGGCAATCAGCGGGAGTAAGAAATCATTCCAAATCCACAGCACATTGGTGATACAAATGGTCACGGTAATAGGCTTCAATAACGGAAAAACAATATAACAAAATGTTTGGTATAAATTGCATCCATCGATTAAGGCGGACTCCTCTAGTTCTTCAGGGATGGTTTTAACAAACCCATGATATAGAAATATGGCCATGCTAACTCCAAGCCCTACATAGACAAATGATAACCCGATTAAAGAGTTCTTAATGCTGAATACTAACATGACCTTATATAAAGGAATCATGATTGAACTGAACGGAACGAGCATTGAAAAAACAAATAGCGCAAAGATAAAGTTTGATAGTTTTGTTTTCGTCCGTGCTAATCTCCAACCAGCCATCGCAGAAAACAAGATCATGAAAGCAACACCTATCGAAGCAAGTACTATCGTATTAAATAAACTGCGTAAATAGTGCATCTTTTCAAAAGTACGTAGATAATTTTCTAAATGCCATTCTTTTGGAAGTGACATTACATTCATTAATAGCTCACCATTGGTTTTAAAAGAATTCATAAAAGCGATAAATAAAGGGAAGAGCCAATACACCATCATCACGATTAAAAAGGTATAAACTAAAATATTCCCTGCTCTCTTCATAGCTCCTGCTCCCTTCTCTTCATTACTCTAAGTTGAATAACGGTAATGAGAAAGACCACAAGAAATAATATGGTCGATTTAGCAGTCGCATAGCCGTAACGGACATTTCCATTAAATGCCTCTTCATAAATATTAATCGCAACGGACTGAGTTTCTCTTCCTGGTCCCCCTCCTGTTAATGAATAGATTACATCAAACACCTGAAACCCCGAATTTAACGCCCAAAATACACAAATGGTTAAAGCATGTTGAATCATGGGTAACACGATTTTTATAAATACTTGCCAGGAATTAGCACCATCTAAAGCTGCAGCTTCTTTCAGCTGTATAGGTACACCTTGAAGAGCTGCCATATAAATAATCATCAAGTATCCAACGGTTCCCCAGCTGGCAACAATGATGATTGCCATAAAAGAATACTTCGGGTCACCAATCCATGATTGGTCGAGGATGGTAATTCCCCAGTTATCGGCTATATAATAAATTACCTTGGTAAAAATGAACATCCACATATACCCGCCAATAATCATACTGATCATATTAGGCATATAAAACATAGTACGGAAAAAGCCTCTTGCTCTTTTTCTTGATTCAATAAATACGGCCAAAAGAAGAGCTAAAATATTAGAGACAAACACACTAACAACAACATACTTAAGGGTAAAGACCATAGAGTGCCAAAATGATTCGTCCCTGAAAACTTCTATAAAATTTTCAAGTCCGATAAAATCATAGTTTTTTAATAAACCATTCCAATTGGTTAACGAGTAATAGATTCCTGAAATAGCAGGATATAACTTGAAAATGGCATAAGTAATAAGTGCTGGTAAAGTAAATAAAAACAATATTTTATTCTGATTCTTACCTTTCACCCTTAACTTCCTCCATTTATAAGATAATGAAAGAGACGAACGCCCGTCCCCCCTTTATTTCAAACCCAACTTATGCAAAGACTATTTCTTAACAGCAGCCTTATATACTTCATCCATCCTAGAAATAAACTTATCTTTTGTAATGGAACCTACATAATATTCCTGGAGCAGTTTCCCCTGCTCATCGGTTACAGCCGAAGGCAGAACTAAATCTTTGTAAGAACGCCCTTCCTCTACGTACTTGTAAGCGTCTTCAACCCAGGACTCAATTTTATACTTATGCATGGATGCAATAGGATTAAATTTAAGTTTTTCAAATAAAGGAGATGAGCCTTGATCATCCAATACATAGTTTGCAAATTTAAGAGCCAGTTCCTTTTCCTTGCTATTAGGATAAACAGCTAATGTTGTGGAAGTAGACAGATTGATTAACGTACTTTTTGGATTGTTATTCACTGGTAACGGAAACACCCCAAGTTCCATATCAGGGTTCGCTTCCATAATCGTACCAGCAGCCCATGTTCCCTGCACATACATTGCCGCCGCCCCGTTAGAAAATTCCGCAGAACCCGATTCAGATCCTTGTTCCATCGCACGTTTCGTACCATTTTTCATGATCAAGTCAATCGGACCAAAGATATCACGCATTTCATCATAAGAAGCCTTTCCTGCATTCATTCTATCTACCCAATCAGGCACTTCCCCCGAAACCTTACCGCCTAAAGTAAGCGCTGTCATTAATTGAGGCACCCATTGCTCTTGATAGGCAAGCATAAACGGAGTGTAACCATTGTCCTTTAAGGTTTGGGTAATCTGTTTCAACTCATCCAACGTTTCAGGAGTTTTCAGATTTAGGTCTCTGAATATTTTCTTATTATACAGGACTCCCCATGCCTGGCTTTCAATCGGAACGACAAGAAGTTTGTCATCAAAGGTAACCGTCTCTTTTACGTTATCAAAAATTTTCGATGCAAGGGGTTCATTGGAAAGGTCGGTTAAATATCCGGCTTTATAATAGGTGGAAATATTATTGCTGTGCAGTGTATAGAGGTCTGGAGCATCATCTCCACTAAGACGTGCTTGCAATACACTCTCATATTGGTCAGAACTCGGCATTTCTAAATTAACTTTTACTTTGATGTTCTCTTCCTTAAGCATTTTCGCTTCAAATTGTTTAGCGTACTCTTCCCACTCATTCATATACTGAGGGAAACTCATCATTACATTTAATTCTGCTTCAGAAGAAACCTCAGTCGAAGAGTTTTTGTTCGCGCAAGCCGCAACCAAAACCGTCATAGAAAATACCAGCAATAAAGTGACTAATTTCTTCATCCGAATGGACCCCTTTCAAATTGTATGTGTTTTAATTCACCCTAAATATACTAAATTCTAATCCGAGCCGTCTTTATACATTGATAATCTGTTTTATTGTATTATTTTAATCTCTTTTGCATTTCTCCGGGAGTAATGCCAAAATACTTTTTAAATACCTTATAAAAATGAGCTAGATCAGAATAGCCCAACATATTTCCAACATCTTTTATTGGAGCTTTAGACTTAATCACCAGCTCCTTTGCTTTTTCCATTCTTAAATTCAAGACATAATCAGAAAAGCTCATTCCAGTCTCCTCTTTGAACACCTTACTCAGATACTCTTTTGTAATAAAAAAATGTTTAGCCGTTTGTTCCAAAGTAATACTAGAAAGATAATGATGATGGATATAGTTTTCGATTTGCTTGATATTGATTCTACTTCTTGCTTTTCTAAGGTAACTTACTTTTACTAATGTTTTAGAATATAAATTTTTAATAAAAGCAAGAGTATCCTCTAATGTACATTCCTGACTGAATACAAATGAAATGACCTCTTCTTCAAATATCTCTTGAACACTATGACCACTATTGACAATAAAGCGTTGTAACGAGTTGTGCAGATCATAATAAATAAAGATGATTAAACTTTTCTCAATTTTATTTCTTTCATTGCTTAAAATAAACTCTTCCATTTCAATGAATTTTCGGTTCATCGCATCTTGATTAATTAAGCAAAGGCAATCATAAATAGCAGATCGAAATTCCATATAATTTTTTATCCACTTGACATTCATAAAGCCATTTAAATCAAGAAATGGTTTCTGTTCTTTCTTGCCTTCCTTCATTAATTCTTCTACACAACGCTCAAGTTGTTCATTAAGTTCCTCCGGCCTTATCGGTTTTAGTAAGTAATCATTAGCCTTTAACTGGATGGCACTTTTAGAATACATAAAATCATCAAAGCCGCTAATGATGATTACTTTTGCATTATTTTTTTCGCCACGTAACTTTTTAAGTAACTCAATGCCATCGAGGTGGGGCATTTTGATATCGGTAATAATGATATCTGGTCGAAGACTAGTAATTAGTTCATATCCGTACTCACCATCAGATGCCTCTGCTACAACTTCCAACCCCAATTGACTCCAATTCCCAAGATGTTTAATAACAGACCTTGTCCATGGTTCATCATCTATAATGATAACTTTATAGCTCATCATATTAGTCTTCCTCCCTAAGAATTTTCATATGAATATGAACAGTCGTCCCCTGTCCCTCAATACTATGAATGTTCACCCCATAGGAAGGGCCGTATTGTAAACCAATTCTCGAATTTACATTATTTAAACCAATATTAGAATCAGAACGTATCGCTTTTTTCGTACCTAAAGTTAGCTCCGATTGTATGAACTCTAACCGTTCTTTTGTCATTCCTAGACCGTTGTCTCCTATTGTTAAGAACATCTCTCCCTCATTAATAGCTTCAGCTGAGATGGTAATGTTCCGGTGTTTGTCAAGATAGTTGT